>NZ_JBQCLK010000043.1:0-57887 GCF_051966115.1 Paenibacillus sp. SAFN-117 | reverse complement strand
CAATCCAAGCAGGAAACGACTGATATTGACGCCGATTCGCTCGCTTCTTAATGCTGTAGAACTTTTGACTGTCCAGTTTCGATAGCAGCAGCAAAAAAGCCCGCATGCTTCATCAAGACGGAAGCATGCGGGCCGAAAATCCGCGCCGCAGCGCGGGCAATTGGTTCTTAAAGGATGTTCTCAAGCGCAGGTTAATGCTGAAAATCAGGCATCCGGCTGGCTCTCCGTGTATCGGAGCAGCTCCTGCCGAACCTCCTCGGTCGTAGCCAGTTGCAGCAGGCGGTCGGTCAAGGTACGGCAATCCCGGCTGTCCAGCCTGGAGATAGCCTGTTTAACCTTGACGATCGAGCCTGCATCCATGCTCCATTCGTCGAGACCGAGCCCGATGAGCAGCGGAGCGGCCAGGGGATCCCCGGCCATCCCGCCGCACATGCCCGCCCATTTGCCCTCGCGATGGGCGGCTTCGATGACCTGCCGGATCAGCAGCAGAACGGCAGGATGGAAGAAGTCGTACAGATAGGAAACCTTCTCGTTCATCCGGTCTACAGCCAGCGTATACTGAACGAGATCGTTCGTCCCGATGCTGAAGAAGTCGACCTCTTTCGCGAACGAGCCGGCGAGGAGGGCGGCGGAAGGGATTTCGACCATTATTCCGACCTCGACCGAATCGGAAACGGAGACTCCTTCCTGTACCAATTCCCGGCGCGCCTGTTCGTAGAGCGCCTTGGCTTGCCGCCATTCCTCCAGGCTGGATATCATGGGAAACATGATCTTAATGTTTCCGTATTGGCTGGCCCTGAGCAGAGCCCGCAGCTGGGTATGCAGCAGCTCCTTCCGATCAAGACCGATGCGGATGGCGCGATAACCGAGGAAGGGATTCGCTTCCTTCGGCAAATTCAGATAAGGAAGCTCCTTATCTCCGCCGATATCCATCGTGCGGATGACGACCGGACGGCCGTTCATCCGTTCCGCCACTTCCCGGTAAGCCGCGAATTGCGCATCCTCGTCCGGCAGCCGGTTCGAATTCATGTACAGGAACTCGGTCCGGTACAAGCCGATGCCTTCCGCGTTCTGCTCCGCGGCGATAGCCGCTTCCTGAACGGTTCCGATATTCGCGGCCACCTCGACACGGACTCCGTCCTTCGTCTCGGCCGGCAGGGAACGGAACCGTTCCAGCGCGCTCAGCTCGCTCTGTTCGCTGCTTTGGCGCCGGCGGTACTCTTCGATCGTCTCCGGCTCCGCATGCCGGATGCAGAGCCCCCGGCTGCCGTCGACGATCAGCAGCTCCCCGTCGGCGATCTCGCGAACGGCTTCTCCCGCTCCGACAACGGCGGCTATGCCAAGCGAACGGGCCAGAATGGACGTATGGGAGGTCTTCCCGCCCATTCTTGTAACCAGCGCTTGTACATACCTCTTGTCGAGCTGGACCGTATCGGAAGGCGCCAGATCGTCGGCAACGACGATGACTTCCTCACGCAAATCGGCGAGTCCGGCGCGCTTACCTCCCAATAGCTGCGAAAGCAGCCGCTTGCCCAGATCGCGAATGTCGGCGGCCCGCTCCTGCATGTATTCGTTGTCCATTCGCTCGAACCGCCCGGCGAAATGCTCCGTCACCGCACTGACGGCCTGCTCGGCGCTGAGGAGCTCCTCCCGCACCCGTTTCTCGATCTGCGGATAATAGGCCGGGTCGGACAGCATCCGCGCCTGGCCGACGAGAATGCCGGCCTGCTGCTCGCCAAGCGTCTGCTTGGCTTGCTCCGCCAGCTCCGTCAGCTCGGCCTCGCTCTGTTCTTTGGCCCGGTTCAGCCGTTCAAGCTCGGCCTCCACCTCTTCCGCGGCAATCTCCTCGCGAATGCTCGCCGGTTCCGTCTGTTCCCGCAGCACGAACGCTTTCGCGATTCGTATTCCATCCGAGACACCGATGCCCTGGATTAACTGTTCCGCCATTATTCTTCACCAAACTTGCTCTCGATCAGCTCCGCCAACCCGTCAACGGCCTCCTGCTGATCGGGACCTTCAGCTTCGAGCGTAATCTGTGACCCTTTGACAAGACCTAAGGTCATCAGCTCCAGCATGCTCTTGGCATCGGCTTCTTCGCCGGCGGCATTCTTGATTTTGATCGTCGCTTGATATTTATTCGCTTTATCTACGAAAAGCTGTGCGGGACGCACGTGAAATCCTTGTTCATTCTGTATGGTCAGTTGTCTCGCTACCATGTAATCTCCTCCTATCGGTGAACCGTCTCTATTTTATAAGGGTAGGGAATCAGGAAAGAAGAGAAATTCTTTCCCGGTAACGCTCGATTAGAGCGTTGTTATGATCATCGGCACCATCAATGTTGCCGCTTAAAAATACGGGAGGCTCATACCCCTGTTCAGCCATGAAAGCGATGGCTTGCGCCAGAATAGCATTAAGAATGGCCGCACCTATCACCGTGGAGGTCGGAGTGAAAGGAATCGGTATGTCCGGATGGGTAAGGACGGCGTCTCCTTTGACCGCGTAATTGTCAATGACCAGATCCACGGAGTTGTACAAATGCTTGCCGCTGGAATGCCGCGAAGGCTGGCTTCCGGAATAGTCCAGAGAAGTTATGCCGATCGTGAAGGCGCCTTTGGCCTTGGCGATTTGGGCAACATCGACCGGAACCGGGTTCCGTCCCGAAGTAGAGAGGACGAACATCACCTCGCCCGGACGAATGTCCTGATCATGCATGAAGGTTTCAGCCAGCCCATTCTGTCTTTCCAGCTCCGAGGAACGGACCGCCCCTTCGTGAAGCATCAGCTTCTCGATGAAAATAGGGCGGATTGGAACAAGCCCGCCGGCCCGGTAGAAAACTTCCTCCGTCAAAATATGCGAATGCCCGCAGCCGAAGAGGTGGATAATTCCACCGTTCATAATGGCTTCCGCCGTCTTCCGGGCGGCTTGGGAGATCGTCTCGGACTGCCGGCTCTCAATTTTGTTCAGCATTTCATGAAGATGATTAAAATAAGTTTGAAGCATCCGGCATCATTGCTCCTTTCCGGATAGTATTCGTTTTTTGGCATTCTCAATCATCATAGTCATCGTTCGCAGGGTCGTTTCGATAATTTGCTCGCCCTTCTCCTTCGTGGCTAGCGTGGCATCTCCCAGTACCGCGGTTGAGGTAAATTCCTCCCAGGGGGTCGGGGTACAGTCGGCCTCCAGATCGATCGTCGGGATGTCGTTAATAGCTTTTGTCATATCTACATATTCCCCCGCCAAATATAGCATGTAGGAGGTTTCCAGCTCGCAAGCATGGAAATAGGAAGCATGGGAGGACGGGGTTTCCCGTACCTTCTCGATCGCTTCCTTGGAGCCGGGGTAGAAGAAATAGTACACTTTCAATTCCGGATAATCCCGGTAGAGCAGACGGGCTGCATCCTTCAGAGCGGGAGCGTTGCCGAGGTGCCCGTTCAGCATCACGAAGATGCGAAAGCCCTGGCGGACAAGACTTTCTCCGATGTCATACAGCATCTGGATCAGCGCCTCGTTGGAGACGTTGATGCTGCCCGGGAAGTTCTGCAGGCTCCATACTTGTCCATAAGGAAGAGTGGGCAGGACGAAGCTGTCCGTCCGCTCCGCCAGGCGCCGGGCCAGACGCTCCGCCAGGAAATTGTCCGTACCCAGGGGGAGGTGGGGGCCATGTGCCTCCACGGCGCCGATGGGCAGGATGGCGCACGGCCTTTGTTCAATTTTAGCGGCAATCTCAAAAGCATTCTCTTCTTGAAAGTTCATTATTCTGTCTCCTTACAGCTTGAAAGCGAAGCAATTTGCGGGATTCGTCACGAAAAATTTCTCAATCAATTGATGGCCGTCGAAGCCGGCCCGGTTCGCCTCGTCGATAAATCGCGGAACCCACTTGGCAATAATATATTCCAGCCCGAGACCATGATCGTAATGCTTGTAGTAGGTTTTGCGAGCCGTATCGCCGCTGATCAGAATCTGGTTCTCGTAGCCTTTGCGGACAAGCTCCAGAATAAGCTGAATTCGCGTGCTTTCAGGCGCATATTTGATTTTGGCGATTCCGTCGAAGGAGAGGTAGGCTCCGGTTCTCGCAATTTGTTCATGATAATACGGGTCGGGATTGCGATCCATATGTCCGAGGCTCAGGAAGCTAATGTCGATGTTCTCGCTGCGCAGCAGCTCGATCTGCTCCAGCCCCATCGTGCCGACTTCGGTATGGGAGTGCATCGGCGCCTTCGTTTCATGATGGGCGCGGGCGACGGCCCGAAGCGTCTTCTCCTCAAGCGGCGTAATCCGGTTGTAGCCGGTGCCGAACTTGACCTGGCCGGCCTTGAACGGAGTTCCTTCGAGGCCTTCCTCAACTTCCCTAATGACGAAATCCGCCAGTTCGTTAATGCTCTTCGCTTCTATCCATTCGTAATAAGTCTCATAGTCGCCTATAAGCGGCTTAAGCTCTTCTTTCACTTTGGCATCCCATAGAAAGCTTTTGTTGAAACCGGCGGTGCCGATAATCCGGACGCCCGTCTCCTGCATGATCCGGTATACGGCGGGAACATCACGGCCGTAATCGATAGCGGTGGCGTCTACGATCGCCTGGCCGCCATGCTTTTTGAAATCGAGGACGTCCAGCTTCGACTTCTCCGGATCGTCCAGCAGCAGGTCATCCACGCCGCGTTCCGACCAATGGGCCGGACGGCAGACGATATGCTCGTGGGAATAAGTGAACCCTAATTGCTCTTTGGAAATATCTGCATCAAGCGTACGTATAAAACTCATCCTGTATGTTCCTCCTGTCCTATCCTGTAATGTCTATCACATAGGAAACTTTAAGTTCTTTACAGCCTTAATGCGATGTACTTGTTTCCTGTCGTTATAAAAAGCTTCCGCCAAAACCGGGTTGTTCCTCTCCAACTCCGGGGCTCCCTGCAAAGTACTAGGAATACGCTTCGAAGGTTACGCGTCACTTTGTGGGGGATTACAAGGCACCGTAAGGCTCATTTTTAAAAAAATAAGAAAGTATAAGTTTTACCTTATACCTGTTCTTACCACATTAGAAAGTTTAAGTTCATTACAGCATTGAAATGGAACAAACTTTTTAATTGGCATAAAAGGCTACCTTTAAAACCGGGTTATTCGTCTTCGAAGAGGCTCCGTTAGAAGCTTTTTTTATTTTTCATCGTTAAACGCCCCTGTCCAGGACGTAGCCGTTTATCCTTGTATAAATGTGATTGCAGGAAGCGATAGATATGGTCAAGTTTCACGGACTTTAAGTGCCCTAGAATAACAACTGGGCCAGAAAACGGATGATCGGTCCGATAACGAACATGTCGGAATCGGCCGCCCACATCGCCGTATCCGGTATGGTGGACGAAATCAGGAAGCGAACCATGATAAATTGCCCCCAAGCTACGATGGTTGCGGTAAAGAAGCCGCCCAGCAACGCTCCCCGGACTCCGCCGGTTGCATTCCCGAACACTCCTGCCGTTGCCCCGTGGAAGAACAGAACAATCATGGTCGGTACGAAAATATAAGCAACGGTGCTGCCTAAGACGACGAGCCAGATCAATGCGCCGACGAACGCTCCGATAAATCCGAGAATAACCGCGTTGGGAGCGTAGGGGAATGTTACGGGAGCATCCAGCGCCGGCTTCGCACCGGGAACGATCTTGGTAGCGATCCCGTTGAAAGCGGGGACCAGTTCCCCGATGAACATCCGCACACCCATCAGAACAATGGCAATCCCACCGGCGAAGGTCAGAGATTGGATAATAGAGTACATGATGAAATTCTGTTCTCCGGCTTGAGCCACCAACTCCTGGGCACCCGGTGTCCCCTTCGTAACAATAACGACAGCGCCGACGAGGAACAGGACACCCATGCTCAGCGCGGTAATGACGTTCGAATCGCGGAGAAATTCCAGTCCTTTAGGGACTTTAATTTTTTCCGAGTCGTTGTTTTTATTGCCGAACAATTTGCCGAACAGCGCACCCAACAATGCGACGGAGGCGGAAGTATGTCCAAGGGCAATGTTGTCGTTTCCGGTAATTTTGCGCATAAAAGGCTGCGTTACCGCGGGCTGCAGCGTCCAGTACAGTCCCAAGATGACGGCAAGGAAAAGAACAAGCTTCCACTGAGCTACATCTCCCGAGGTATGAACGACGATTCCGGCAAAGATCGATGCGGTCCAGAACATCATGTGCCCGGTTAAGTAAATATATTTAAATTTCGTAAAGCGGGCCAGCAGCACGTTAATCAGAAATCCTACCAGCATGGCGAGAGTGACGGCGCTGCCGAATCTGGCGTTGAACCCTTCCTGGCCGAGAAATTGTCCCAGAGATTCGGCTTGCAGCCCGAATACTTCCTTCCACATCGGTTCGAATACATTCAAGGCATTGACGATAACGCCGGAACCGGCACCGATAATAAGAAAACCGATGACCGCCTTGAATGTCCCGCTGATGATTTGGCTGGTCGTTTTCTTCTGCAGCAGCAGGCCGAGCAGAACGATAAAGCCAAGCAGAATAGCGGGGGTACCGAAGATGTTAGTGGCTATCCAAAAAATGACTTCCATTGGACACTCCTCCTATAGTAATTACATGGCTTCCTTTAAGCTTTCCTTGATTTCATTCAAGTCGAAATAGTTATTAACGATAACAATTTTGGCCGAATGCCCTTGCAGGCTTTGGGCAAGCTCGTTGCTGGTCACGATGTAGTCGGCCGACATGCTGGAAGCCGTGGATACATCCGTATGCTCTACGTCTGCCTGAACGCCCATCTCCCTCAGTACATTTTCCACGTTCATTCTCAGAATCAGACTAGTTCCTTGTCCAAGTCCGCATACACATAAAATTTTCATAAGATAACCTCCTAAGTATTTTTAAAATCCGGTTAATTTTCCTAACTCTCGCTAAATGAGCAAAGAAGCTGCATATCATCCGGCTAAACGTTCAAGCAGCCGGTCGTTAAGCTTCTGCCTTGGCGAGCAATGCACTTACCTCATCGGGTGTCGCAGCTTGTTTCATAGCTTCCACATTAGCCGGGTTATTGAGCAGGGTAGTCAATTTGCGCAGCAGCGTTATATGCTCTTCGCTAGATGAGGAGCCAAGGGCGAAGACGAGCTCCACGGGATCGTTATGGGCATGTCCGAATTCTATCGGCTGTTTCAACCGGACGAAGGAGACGGAAGCTTCATTCACCCCGTCTTCCGCTTTCGCATGGGGCAGGGCGATTCGTGGAGCGAGGACGAAATAAGGTCCTTTCTCCCGGTAGGAAGCGAGCATTGCTTCTATATAACTATTCTTGGCAGCTCCGCTGTCCACCAGAAGCCGGCCGGCTGCACGAATGGCTTCTTCGGCATCCTTAGCCTCGACATCCAATGAAATCAGGCTTGGTTCCAGAAAACGCATGGTAAAATCCTCCTTAGTGTGTCCTATGATGTAAAGGAATATTGATGTAGCATTCGCATTATTTCATCCTTATCACTCGTATTCCCCAATAAGATTCTATTTTGTTCATCCTTGAGCATATCGGTTAATTGAGTCAGCGCCTTCAGATGAGATTCGCCGTCCAGGCTGGCTATAACAAATAACAGACGGACGCGGTGCTTCTTCAGACTGCTGAACGGAACCCCTGACCGAATAGAGAGAAGCGCCATGGAGGTACGAACGACACCGTCCTCCGGTTTGGCATGTGCAATCGCTATTCCAGGCGCGATGACGATATAAGGACCATGCTCTATGACTTTATCGATCATGGCCTGAACGTATTGCCGGACTATACTCCCGTCATTCAAGAGCGGCTGGGAGGCCATCTTTATGGCTGAGCGCCAATCCGTAGCATCCTTGCACAGAACGATCCGGTTAGGGGTCAACAAATCCTTCAGTGTCGGCCTGTTATCCTGGATTGGCCGATTGCGGGCAGCCGTCAGATAGCGCTGAATCTCCTCCTGTAGAGCGGATTCATTAAGGACGTTGGAATGCTTCTTGACCAGCTCCATAATCGCCTGTGCGGAAGGGCCGGGGCCTTCTTCGCTCCCTCCATCCAGATAAGGCTGTACCTGGTTAAGCAGATGGACTTTCTCCGCATCGCTCAGGATGGGATTGACGATAAACACAGGGACGTTGCTCCCGGACAACGGAACGGTAGAAAAAATAAAATGAACCCATTCTGTAAATTTCTCATACTCCCGCAGCGAAAGAACGGCAACGAAATCAATGGCGGGGAATAAGCGTTTCAGCTGGATTCTGAGCATACGCGAGGCCGAAATGCCATTAACGCAGACGATTGCGGCGGTTTTCCCCTGGACCGGCTCGACCTGCTCTCTGCGCAGCCAGCCGCCGAAGTGCATGGACAGATAAGCGATTTCCTGGTCATCCACCGGCTTTCCGAGCAGCTTCTCCAGTGGAAGCACCGATTTCTTGGTCAGCTCGAACACTTCCCGGTATTTCTGCATGATCGTATCCGCCAGGGGATTCTCGATTTTCAGATCATATTTGATCCGATAGAAGGCCGATTTCACGTGAAGGAACAACTGGTCTTCCAGTGCATTGCGTTGCTGGAAATAAACGCAGCCGAGCTGTTCGAAGGTTTCGATCATTTGTCTGGTGGCCACGCGGAGCCTCTTGGTTTCGGGATTATGCGATTGTTCTCCCAGCTTGTTGACCTTGGCGGCCAATAAATGAACCGTTATATAACAGATCTCGTCCTCGGGAAATTCAATTCCGAACAAGGCTCCAAGCTCCAGGGAAATTTGTAAGGCTGCTTTAAATTGCGGTGTTTCCCGCAGGGCGGCTCTCTCATCCTGATCCATTGTGACTGCTTTGCCTTCAATCAGCCGGTTCGTAAACAGCAATAGACGGGCGGCCAACTGCAGAATCGTTTCGTCCGTCAGCTCCATCCCGATCGTTCGTTCCCCGGAGGCGATGATATCGTAGATGGAAGATAGCTGCTCGGCTTGGAAGGCAGGGGCTTGAGCCTGATACAGATTGGCATTGATCAGGCCCTGGATTTGCAGGACGAAATCTTTCCAGCTGATATGGGATAACAGCTCGGATAAAATATGCGAAAGTGCCGCTCTCTTATCCTTCTCCTTCCCCTCGACGATATAACCGTGCTTGCGGTCAAACGTCACCGTCAGTCTGAAGCCGGCCAATTCCTCCCGAAGACGTTTTAATTCGGTGTGGGCGGTTCCGCGGCTGACGTTCAGAAGCTGCTCCATGTCCTGAAGAAACAGGGGCTCTGTCCGATGGATCAGATGAAGTCCCAGCCAAGCCTTCCGTTCGTTACGGGACAGATAATACTGAGATGGCTGAACGGTTTTCGCAATGGCCGGCAGCTGCCTGCGGGACTCTTCCGGAAGCACGAAGCCCGCGCCGCGGACATAGTGAACGGGAGCCAGTTGATTCGCCTGGAGCCATTCGTTAATTTTACCCATATCGTAATAAACCGTCCGTTTGGATATATGAAAAGCATCCATCAAATCCTGCAATGGTACATAATCTTCCCTCTCTTGCAATAAGGCAAGAATGGAAGTGCTCCTCTCGTCCAGAATAGTGCCGCACCCCCTCTATCCTTACGAATCCGACCCTCTTGCTAGTCATTATACTTAATGCCATGCTGGTGAAACAGCGCAATCATTGTCCCCTTATTTTTGCAAAATTATACGGATGTCATAATTTTTGATAAGTCGGCAAGTTTCTTGGTCGGGGATGTCGGATGTTGGCGGATCTCGAAGAAAGTGGCAGTATTTTCTGGTATAATATTGATTATGGATGATACGAAAGCGGGTTGAGGGGAAATTATGAATCTTTCACGGACCGAAAGAAAAATGTCGCAGCGCAAGAAGATGTATCAATCGATGATGAGAGCGACCGTCATTCTTTTTTTTCTTATGATTGTAACGATTATTGGACTGTACATATGGATGGAAAAGCAGTCATCCGCCCCTTCCTCCGGATCCGGGGGCGGGCCTGATGCGGCAGCTATAGATCCGGCTTCTTCTCCCAAGCCTTCTACAATGCCGAGTCCTTCGCCTTCCGAAGAGCCCGTGAGCTCACCATCACCATCCCCGTCCCCGGAGGATAGCGGTGAATCCGCCCCTCCCGCGGAGCCGAACCGTGGAGACGGGCCGAAGAAGCAGGTGACCCTGTCCTTCGTGGGGGATGTTCTGTTAGGAAGCACGGTGAATAATTTATTATCGGCTCACGGCTACGAGTATCCGTATCAGGATGTCCGGGAGCTTCTGCAGAAACCGGATTTAACGATTGCCAATCTGGAAACTCCGATTACGGACCGGGGGACAGCGGAGAAGGATAAAACCTATATTTACCGTTCTTCCCCGGAGGTTCTGCCTGCTTTTAAGGAAGCGGGGTTCGATTTGGTCAATCTGGCGAATAATCATACGATGGATTATGGGGTTGAAGGGCTGCTGGATACACTCGGCCATCTGGATGAGCAGGGGATTCTGAGGGTAGGGGCCGGAAGAGATGCGGACGAGGCGTTCCAGCCGGTAATTGTAGAGAAGAACGGGCTCAAAATCGCTTTCCTCGGATTTACGAAAGTCGTTCCCGATGCTTCTTGGAAAGCCGGCCTTGCGTCGCCCGGATTGGCAGACACCTACAGTCATATCCGCCCGGTACGGGAGATTGAGAAAGCAAAGGAACAGGCGGACCTGGTCATCGTCATCGCGCATTGGGGCGAGGAGCGTAAGGACCACCCTAACCAGGAGCAAATCGATCTGGCCCATCGATATATAGATGCCGGCGCGGATTTAATCATCGGAGGACATCCGCATGTGCTGCAAGGTTTTGAGCAATATAACGGGAAATGGATCGCGTACAGCCTTGGGAATTTTATTTTCACAACGAATAACAACGCCAAAACGCTCGAAACCGTCATTCTGGAGGCGACCTGCTCGACCGACGGCTGTGATCTTAAGGCCGTGCCGATTTTTACCCAGTGGGCGAAGCCTGTTGTCATGGAAGAGCAAGAAGGGCAGCAGCTTTACGAGCGATTGACCTCCATATCGAGGCAGGCTTTTGTCGATAAGGACGGATACATTCACGCACAGGAATAGCTGACTTTGTAGTAAACAGGTTGAGGTGTAGTAAGAGTAAAGGAAGTCGCGCCTCAAGGCCCTAGAACATGGTGAAATTGATCTTATATGCACTTATTTTGATGTGAGAAACCAAGGCCGTGCGAACTATATTTAGAATCATACGCTTATTCCGCTTTGCGAAAGGAGGAGCCGAAGCAATGTTCGAACAGATCAGAAATGTATACTGCGTTGGCAGAAATTATCGCCTGCATGCCGCAGAATTAGGCAATGCCGTTCCGGATAAGCCGATGCTGTTCATGAAGCCAAGCCACGCTCTGGTTCCCATGGATGGCCGAACTATCGGACTTCCCTCTGGCGTCGGCGAGATTCATTATGAGGCGGAGCTGGTTATTCATATTGGACGCTCTTATGAACCGGGAATTTCCGTGGACGAACTCGTGGACAAGATGGCTCTGGGGATAGACTTTACCTTGCGGGATGTTCAAACGGCCCTGAAAGCGAAAGGGCAGCCTTGGCTTCCGGCCAAGGGCTTTCTTCAATCGGCGCCGATTGGACCGTTTCGGACTTTTCCTGGCATTACAAGAGCCGGAGAGGGCACGTTCCACTTACGGAAGAACGGGCAGATGGTACAGAGCGGACAGCCTCGGGACATGATCTTTGACCTGCAGGAGATCGTGGATTTCTGTGCGGAGCATTATGGAATAGGGCCGGGTGATTTGATCTTTACCGGAACTCCGGAGGGTGTCGGTGCGGTCGCGGATGGAGATAGGCTTCAGCTTTACTGGAATGATGAGCCTGCAGGGGATATATTGATTTCTGTTAAATGAAATTAACCGACAAGACCGCCTCGGTCACTTGACCCTATGATGAGGCGGTCTTTGTATTTGAATGACCGGGTTATTCATCTTCAGTTCCGGGGCTCCCCGCAAAGTACCCGGAATACGCTTCAAAGGTCATACGTCACTTTGTGGGGATTGTAGGGCTCCGTGTGGGGCTTTTTTTAAAATTTAACTGTGTTTACTTAAGAGCTATCCTTTTCTATGGAAAGTAATGATTTTATTAACTATTCAAATATTTGTATAAGAGTAAAAGAAAAGAAGATTTCTCTCAGCCTGACTTTATTTTAACGTAGAAAAAGAATGTTAGCGGAGGAGGGATTGAGAGCTTCATAGTTTTGAAAACGCTTTACCATGCTGACGGCAAATTTACTGAAAGGGGAATGAGAATGATTTGTACTTGGAAGTGGGTAGGGAATCGGGAGAAAAAGGCTATAAGTATGCTATGGATTGTCTTGTTGGGTACCGCTTTGGCGGTTCTGCTGATCCCTTCCGCAGCTCGGGCCGAAGCCGCCGTAACGATCGATTCACATCAAGATGGCGAGGAGGTACCGGCAGGGAAGGTCACTTTATCGGGAACCTACACGGACTCTTATCAAGTTCAATTAATGGTTAACGGCCGTTTGGTTGCGGATGTTCATATGAATGATCCGGATGGGGATGATTCGGGTGATTGGTATTACATTCTGGATACGGCAACCATGGACGCGGAATTTCAGATTGCGGCCAAAAGCCTCGATAGAAAAACGCGTTACGGCGTCTGGTCCGAATGGATGACGCTAAAGGTGGATAACCCGCCGGCAAGCCTTCCCGTCGTGACCATTGCAAGTCCTTCGGATGGAGCTTATGTTCATGGGAAGGTTCCGATAGAAGTTGAAGCGTATGGACGAAATCCGGTGGAAAATGTGGAGGTTAGAATTAACGGGGGACCATGGAATCGGGCCGAATCGTTAGGGAAGGAGAACAGGTATCGCTATATCTGGGATTCCTCGGGACAGGGAGACCGAACATTGAGCGTGGAGGCGAGAGCGGCCGATTCCAACGGCAACATCGGCAGAAGCATGACAACGTACGTGAAATCCGGGAAGGGAACCCAGGAAGAAGTGAAGGTTATTCATCAGGATAGAGCCATCTGGATTTGGGAGCCGGCGGCCTACAACCTCTTGCTGAATCCGGGCTCGCGCCAGGTGCTGGACGCGATGGCGAAAGATACCGAAACTTTCGGTTCGCAGCCGGTAACCACTCTGTATCTTGCAGTAGACAGTTATGCGGGGGTGGATATCCTGGAGGATGACCCGGGGAAGGTACGCGAGTTCATTGCTTGGGCTCATGCCAACGGCTATCAGGTTCATGCCTGCATTGCAGGAGGAACCTCGCCGCCCTATCTCGGGGCACTGGCCCCATATCACGATCGTGCGGTCCGGTTAATGGAGAAAATAGTGAACTATCAACTGGCATCGGAGAAGGAAGAACGGTTCGATGGGGTCAATGTCGATATTGAGCCATATATTATGCCGAGTTTCAAAACAGACGCGCCTTCTGCGCAAATCGAATACTTGGATGTCCTGGCTAAAATGATTGAACGCCGGGATACGGCAGGCGTCAACCTGGCCTTCGGACCCGCGATTCCAAGATGGTACGACTCATCGGATCAGGCCAGAGATATTCCCTGGAATGGCTCGACCCAATGGCTGTCCGAGCATATCCAGGACATTAGCGACTATATTGCGATTATGAATTATCGCGATACGGCGGACGGTTCCGTCGGGCTTATCCACCAAGTGGCGGGGGAGATGGCCTATGCCGAAACCATCGGCAAGCCGAACTCGGTCGTTATTGCTGTGGAGACGCTGGATATCGCCAACAGCGGCGACCCATCATCCATAACTTTCCGGGAAGAGGGAAGAAGCTACATGGAGAATGAGCTTGCCAAAGTGTACGCAGCCTACTCCGGCAGCCCGGCATTCGGCGGAATGGCGATGCATCACTATGACTCGGTCCGCGAGCTTCCTTCGGATTGGAGCCGGGACAGGTACTACTGGGAGCCTCCTGCGGATAATGAACGCCCTTCCGCCCTGACAGCCCCGCCGACGGCATCCGCCTTCAATCATGAGCGAATCGATCTGCGTTACGGAATGGCTTACGATAATTTGGAGGTCGCCCGCTACAATATTTACCGCGGTACGGAAAGCAGCTTTGAGACGGGGCCATGGAACCTGGCCGGGACGTCCCGCTCACTGCGCTTCACGGATGAAGGCTTGCTTCCGAATACTACGTATTATTACAAAGTGGCTGCCGTCGATTTGCAGGGAAATATCGGTCCGGCTTCCGATGCTGTGCCGGCTACTACAGGAAGCACGGAGCTGAAGCCGATGATCATTGACGGCATGACGGTAGAGCCCTCCGGTACGGGAGTTAAGGTGTCATTGAAGGTTGTCGATTATAAGACGGGAGAGGGAATTGCCGCTTCCGCACACGGCCGGTTCACCTATGCCGGCGGTAGATATGTTGATTTCGTCACAGGAGCGGACGGGACGGGAAGCGCCTTATCCGAAAGAATCGATGCCGGAGAGCAGGCCGGCTTTGAGCCGAGAAGAATAATGGCTCCGGGCTATTATTGGGCCAAGGCGTACGACCGTCCGCATACGGCGGAGCTTTATTCCACAAACTCTTATTTAAGCAGCCTGCAGGTTGGCGAAGAAACCCTATCCCCCGTGTTTCATCCGGATACGAAGGCATACGCCGTTACCGTTTCGGAGAGCGTATATGAACTGAGAGTGACTGCAACAGCGATGGATGAAGCGTCCGAGTTGACTATCAACGGGCAACCTGTTGAAAGCGGGCAGCCGTCCGGCCCGATTGCCGTGCCCGAAGGAAGAAGTATTATAACGGTGCAGGTTAAAGCGGAGGATGGCTCCGCCAGCCGTTATATTATTGAAGTAAGGCGTCCGTCCGCCGGAGCTGAAGTCGTGCCGATAACGGAGGATACTTATGCCAGAAGCGGTCCGCAAGCGAACAAAACCTTCGGAAACGACAAATGGATTGAGGTAGGCGAGCATCCAAAAGGGGCGGCCGTCAAGCATGAGAGAATCGGGTATATGAAAGCAATCCTGCCGGAAGATTCGGCCCGATCCTATGTTACAGCCAAGCTTCACTGGTATGTCGATAAAATAGGGAAATCTTCTGTGCCGCTAACAATATACGCCTTCTCGGGCGAGTCATGGGCCGGCCGAGACCTGACCTGGAATACGGCTCCTGAAGCCAGTAACGCGGTTAACTGCGGTTCGGTGACGATAAACGGCGAAGGCTGGTACGAGTTGGAGATTAGCGGATGCTTGTCGGGGCTTGAGGCTGCCGAAGGAGAGATTTCGTTCATGCTGCTCGATGAGAGCGCAGCCGGTTCGTTAGTCAGGATTAACAGCATAGAGAACGCCCGACATTCACCGTATCTGGAGCTGCGTTAATCGAAATCGCAGGGTTGAGGGATTACTTATTGCATCGGCAATATTATAAGGCCGGTTAACGGATTCGTTCGGGTGAAAGACGTGCGAATCCGAATAACCGGCCCTTTTTATTGTAATGGTGCAACAATCATCTTTAACTGCAATTCGTTTATTGCCGGAATTACTCCTGCAATCGTATTATCAGCTTCCCGGCGGAATGGCAATGCTCTGTATCGGCTTCAGAGTCTGCAGGTCATTTGCCCGGATTTCGGAAGGCGATAAAGTGTACAGAGTATTTCCGATATAAAGAATGCGCTGCACATTCTTGCGGCTGTCATACCAGTACTGTCCCGCTTTCGCCATATCCTCCTCGGACAGATGCGAAATTTTGCCCCGCAGTTGGAAGCCGTTCACCGGGTCAAGGGAATAAATATATGCCCCCTGGAAAACAAAATCGCCATGGGAGACTACATCCATCCTATTCTTCTTGTTCTCGCTCACCTCGGCCACCGTTACCGGGAAGGCCAGCAAATTTTTCTCCTTAGAGAACAGCAGGGCCCGATGGTTGTGGAGCAGTTCCGATTCCGTGCCGCGGTCGCCGATCGTCTCATTAAACAGTTCGATTGGCCGGGTAATGTCGCTCACATCGAACAGGGCCACCTTCATCCCTTGATAATAGGCCTGCGGCTGGCCTACAGCCCGGCCTGAGGCGTCCTTCTCGACGACTTCCACGGCTTCCTTGCCGAAGCCGATCAGGTGGTTCTCGTCATACGGATGCAAATAGTCGCTGTAGCCGGGAATTTTAAGCGCACCCAGTAATTCAGGCGAGGCCGGATCAGACAGATCGAAGGCGAATAACGGATCCACGGTTTTGAAGGTGACCATATAGCCGCGATTTCCCATAAATCGAACGGAATAAATTCGTTCTCCCGGAGCTATTCCTTCTATTTTACCCGTTACGTTCATAGCTTCATCGAGAATATATAGGTTGTTCTTGGATGTATGCTCATCGTTCCGCCACATATCTCCGGTCGTCGTCGCAATTCGGAACCTGCCTTCGTATTCGTCCATTGCAAACTGGTTGATAGGAGTCCCCGGAACGGTTCCGCTGGCAACATAACGGGTCTCTCCTTCATCCAGCCTGAATTTAAAGATTTGGCTGTTAGCCTTAAGCGGGCGGGAAGGAAGCCGCAGCTTCATGCTCTGCTCCGTGCTCTCGGAGGCTGCAGCCTCGTCTTTGTCATATTGGGTCAGGGTCACGTACAGATGATTAAGCGATACGTAGACCTGCTCGCCCGCCCCCAGATAAGTTGACACATTAACGGGTTCAGTTCCTTTGTCTAACCGGAATCCGGCGACATGCAAGTAATTCGATCCGGAGAAATCCGGGAAATAAGTGATTTGGTCATATCCGATTTCAATAGGCTCTTCCGATTGGGCGGAATCCTTATACTGCGGTGCCCGGGTTTCTTGGCCTTTCTCTAGGATCGCATAAGCGTTCAGATATTGTTGTGTGACAAAATATAAGCTGTCGCCGATTTTACGGGAGGCGACGTAATTGCCTTCCAGCTCCACTTCCCGAACGAGGGCCGGATTGCTTCTATTTTCAAGACTGTAAACCACCGCTTTGGTTGAGTTCGGGAATATGGCCGGCATTACCAAGTCCTGGGTTCGCGCTTTTTCCTTGGTCATCGGCAGCACTCTATTTTCAACAGGCGCGGAGCCAACTACTACCAGAAAACGGTCATCCACATAGATTTCAGCCGGATGGATAACGTCATTGAGGTCGATGGTCGACAGAATTTTCATATCGGTGGCGGGTACCGCCGAAGTAATGATCACCCGGTTCTCGTTGACCTGATAAATATATTCTCCATCCGTTTTGACAAGGTCTCCTTCATCGACACCCTCTACCTGGAGATTGGTTCCGGAAAAATCGGCACTTGAGCCCCCCGTTGCCACAGCGGCTGATTCCATCGCCATGGGGGATTTAATTAAGGCAGAGTCCCCCTGCAGCTTCAGATTGGTTTCTTCCTTCTGAACGGTAGCGGCAAGCAAAGCCTTCAGGTTGTCATAGGTCCCCACCTTGGGAAGAAATAAACCTTCGTCATCCACCAGTACTTGTTCTCCCACCGAGTCCCACTTCACAATATACCCCAGTCCCTCGCTCATCGCCCGCAGGGGCACCATCAAGTGATCGCCGTTAATCACAGCCGGTTGTTCCATTTCATGAGAAGTCCCGTTACGGTATGCCGTTGTCTGGTTAACGGAGACCTTCCATTCCTTTCCTTCCCGAACAGCGGTCGCCGAATGAGTGGAAGCATCCCATTCGACCGATGCCCCGAGCTTATTTGCCCATTCCCTCATCGGCACCATCATCGTTCCGCCTGTTTGGAAGGGAGCGGTTTCAAAATAAACGGTTTCCCCGTTCAGGACTACAGGATATCCGCTGCTTTCGACAACGGATGCCTGGAATGAGGAAGAAATCAGGCAAACCGCCAAAATCATCAGCAGAATCGGAATCCGCCGTAATCTTTTCAATGGAATCGACCTCCTAGAAAAAATTGCTTATTTTTCCTCCTAGACGGGCCCGGCTGGTAAAATGTTGCAAAAAAACGTGAAAAAGAAAAGAGCTCTTTGATAGGCAGAAAAAAGATAATGGGTGAAGGAAATAACCGGAGAGCGGGGCCAAAAGAAGCGGAGCTTTTTAGTTCATTGGCATTATGAGGTCGATATTTAGAGGGATTGTAAGGGGTTAAAGAAAGCCCTCCCGCCGAAGGGAGACGGGCGGGAAGGCAGGTGAATTACACTTCGATTTTATTAAACCAGTCGGCACTCTTGGCAACAACGAGCCGATACAGCAGGAAATTGATCAGCCCGAAAATAATCAGCAGACCGAAGAAAACAAAGGGCAGAGACAAATCCAGGAACAGAATAGGTATAACGACCAGCGCGGCGGTCAAAAAGCAGATCAGCGTGGAAAATAGAGAGTTGATGTTTTGCTTAACCGCCTTTTGTTCATTGTCCCAATTCAATTTGGGAAAATGAATATCGATGATAATGCCGATGAAGGACGCAAATAATACGGCAGGAATGCCCAAGGCCACAAGCAATATGGCATAATAGACCGGAAGCCCCAGCAATATAACCGCCACTATAATGGCCAGAACAACCGTTATCATGCCGAGCAGCAAACCGGACAGTACTTTGGCCATCACCATTTTCGCAAAAGGAACGGGCAAATATTTATTGACGAATATCCCTTGGCCTTCCCGTGAGATGGCAGTGGCCGCAGTCGGATTCATCCCCCCGGAAAATAAGAAGAAAGCGAAGGCAATCCCCAGAACAATACCTGCTGTGCTTTCATTAAACATATGCGGGCTCAAATTTTTGATCCCCTGAAGATTGCCCGATTGGGCAACCAATGGAATAACAAGAAGGATGGGCCAGAGAAAAGAAATGAGAACACAGTTTGTAAAATAAGCCGGTGTCCGAAATAGCAGCTTCAACTCTTTCATCGTATAAGCTTTGATCACGGAGCTTTGCTGTGTCATCTTGTCCATCTTCTCGTCGCTTACCTTCTCTCTGCGAGCCGACGATTCAGACATGCCCATGACTGCTTTGAAATAGAGCCAATCGCCAAGCAGCATAAAGATCCAATAGGCTACTGCGGAAACGGCCAGGAAGGCAAGCAAATACCCTAATCCGGCCAGTGCCGGTCCGTTAATCAGGGCCAGTGCTGCCAGCTTGGCATTGGGGAAGAACATGGTCATGGCATTCATAATGGAATTATTGCCTTCGGTCACGATCTTCTGCATCTGTTCCGGATCCAGATTATTGTTAGCAAACCGTTGAAAGAAGAAGTTGAAGCTGACCGCCAGGATGATGGCGGCGGCTCCGCCGATCATGCGATAACGGTCCTTATGCTTGGAAACATTCGTAAATCTCATGATCAGCATGGCAATGACCGAAGCAAGAAGCAGCGGCAGAAGCGGCAGTACAAGAAAGATAACTACGGAAAATACGTAATACAATATGCCTGCACCGCTAACGATTCCGTAAGAGACTAAGATCGGCATGAGAATAAAAAGCTCGGTTAAATATTCGTACGTAAGAGCTACCGAAAATTTAGCCGTCAAAATCTGTGAAGGCTTAAGCGGGAGCGGGAGCAAATGCTCCAGATCCTGGGCGAAGAAAAAAACATTGATTACGTAAAAAATTCCGAAGAAGAAAATGACGACGCTGACGATGGACAGTCCCAATGCGAGAATGAGCCCTTCCTGCTGGATGGCAGCCAGCCCTTCGTATAAGACAGAGACTAAGAAATAAAACATGGAAAAAACGGGGACCAAACCGACCGTGATAAGAAGGGGAACCAAAAATCCGAGAGGAATCTTTCTCTTTTTGTTTTTACTTCCCCAGTTTCCGCTTCCGTTTTTGAGCAGAATTCTGGTTAGCGATAAGGTCTTATTCATGTCCAGTCATCTCCAGGAAGATTTTTTCCAGCGATTCATTCGATTTGAAGTGCTCTTGCATTTCCTTGAAAGTTCCGCAGAAGCGAATCACGCCTTTATTGATAATAGCGACGCGGTCGCATAATTTTTCGGCTACCTCCAACACGTGAGTAGAGAAAAAAACGGTTTTCCCGGCGTTGGTATGCTCCTTCATCATTTCCTTTAAAGTATAGGAAGACTTGGGATCTAACCCGGTTAGAGGCTCGTCGAGAATCCATACGGATGGGTTATGGATCAATACGCCCATTATAACGATTTTTTGTCTCATTCCGTGAGAATAACTCTGAATAGGATCGGAAAGCACGTTTTCCATACTGAAACGGCCGGCCAGTTCATCAATCCGCTGTTTGCGCAGTTCTTTGGGCACGTCATACATATCGGCCATAAAATTCAAATATTCCAGCCCTTTCAGCCGCAAGAAGAGATCCGGACTGTCCGGAACGTAACCGAACTGCCTCTTGGCTTCTAATGAATTGTGTATAGCGTCTACGCCATTGATCAGAATGGAGCCCTGATCGGGGCTGGTAATCCCGGTAATCATCTTGATGGTCGTAGTTTTGCCTGCGCCGTTAGGACCAAGAAAACCGAATATTTCACCTTGCGGAATGGTCAATGTCAGATTATCAACGGCTTTGTGAGTTCCGTTATAAGTTTTGGTCACATTCGTTAACTCAATCATGTGCCTATCCCTCCGTATTTGTCTAATAATGATGCCATGAGATTAGTAGGCTTCTCTCTGCAGATAATACGTTTATCTTCCTCCATTCGTTTCATTCGTATAAAAAAAGTTCCTCGGACACTCTCCTCCGATTCATAATAAACAAGAACATCAGAAAACAAGCGCCCGGATAAGGACCGGACGCTTGACAGCATATCCCGATGTTTACTTGGAAAGCTCCTCCATCTGCTCGATGATATTCCGAAAGACGCTCATAGCTTGCTCGATTGGCTCAGGGGTGGACATATCTACCCCGGCCCGCTGCAGAATCGAGATCGGATAATCGCTGCCGCCGCTGCGAAGGAAGCCCAGGTAGCGTTCTACGGCCGGCTGCCCTTGATCCAGAATCTGCTTCGCAAAGCTGGTCGCCGCAGAGAAGCCGGTGGAGTACTTATAGACGTAGAAGCTATTGTAAAAATGTGGAATTCGTGCCCACTCCATCTCTATATCCTGGTCAACTACCATGTGATCGCCATGGTACTTTTTGTTTAAATCATAATAGATTTGACTGAAGTCCTGATGAGTAAGAGATTCTCCCTGCTCCGTCTTCTCGTGGATGATTTTCTCGAACTCGGCGAACATGGTCTGGCGGAAAAGAGTCGTCCGGAATTGATCGGCGTAATACGTGAGCAGGTACATTTTGGCTTTCGTATCGGTCGTTTTCTTCAATAAATAGTCCATAAGCAGAGCTTCATTCAACGTAGAAGCTACTTCGGCCAGGAAAATCGGGTATTGGGCGTAGCGGTATTCCTGGCTTTCATCGGACAGATACGAATGCATGGCATGACCCATCTCATGAGCGAGCGTAAACATGCTGTTCAAGTTATCCTTATGGTTTAAAAGGACGTAGGGGTGGGTTCCGTAGGCTCCCCAACTGTAGGCGCCGTTTCGCTTGCCTTCATTCTCGTAAACATCAATCCAGCGATCCTCGAATCCTTGCCGAAGGATATTCAAGTAATTGTCTCCCAACGGCTTGAGACTGTCGAGCACCATTTCCTTGGCTTCCTCATAAGAAATATCCCACTTGAATTCTTCAACGAGCGGTGCGAACAAATCATACATATGCAGCTCATCGACCTGAAGCAGCTCCTTGCGCAGCTTCATATAGCGGTGAAGAAGAGGCAGAGAATCATGGACGGTGTCGATCAGATTGGTGTATACCTCCTTCGGAATATTATCACCGAAGAGAGCCGCTTCCAGAACGGAAGGGTATTTTCGTACTTTGGCATAGAAGACATTTTTCCCGATGTTGGAGCTTAAAGTCGCGCCGAGCGTATTTTTGTTCTTCCGGTATGTGGCATACATGGCGTCAAAAGCGCTCTTGCGGACATTGCGGTCTTTACTCTCCAGAAATTGAATGTAACGGCCGTGAGTCAGCTCAACGTCCTGGCCTTCTTCATTCTTAATCGTCGGGAACTTCATATCCGCATTGTTCAGCATCCCGAAGATCGTTTCCGAAGCGCGGGAGATGCTTCCCACCTGAGCCAATAAGGCTTCCTCCGATTTGGACAGGATATGGGCCTTCTGACGAAGCATCTCTTCCAGAGTCCGCTTGTAAAAGCCAAGCTCCGGATGACGGATCAGAGCGTTAATTTCTTCCTCGGACAGCGCTAATATTTCCGGGGTAATAAAAGAAAGAGCTTCGTTCACTTCGACACTTAATTTTCTGGCTTTCTCCGACAGCGCCTGATAGGTGGGATCCGCCATATCTTCATGATGCTTCATATTAGAGTAAACATAGAGTCTTTCGGTATGTAGGGAAATCTGATCTTCCAGCTCGAAGCAGCGTTTAATTTCAGCGGGATCGTGCAGCTTGCCTTGAAATTGTGCGGCTTCTTTAATCAATCTCTTGACTTCGTCATATTCCTTATCCCAAGCTTTCTGATCCGGAAACAGGTCTTCCAGTTTCCAGGTATGTTCCTGTGCGACTTCCGAACGCTTGACTACTTGATTCATATTAGCCCTCCTTAACAAATTCAATGTTTCCTGTGCCGAAGCCGCCGGGAGGCCAGTGACCGCAAGGATCATACAGAAGGCGGTAACAGCAGAAATTACCCGCATGGTACATCCCCCCTATTATTTTCCTCTAGTATGAACCGGCACTGCTCATATTATAAAACAATATCCTCCCTAATGGTTCCTATTTCCAATTGGACCCGGCAGTAAAAAATAGATAAACGATGAGAAAAAACGAAAAACAGACGAGAAGCAGCGCACATATGGCAAGAGGCCGCTTCATCTGATCAGGAATCGAGTCCCGTTTAAAAATAAGGACCCCTGCGAGGCAGAATGATACGATAATGAAGGTGATGACGGTTCCGGAATCAAGCAATAATATTCACCTCAAACAAATAGTATGCCTATTAATGTTCTCCAAATCCATATTGAATTCCTGCTCGCCCCCGAAACCGAATGGGAGACAGGGAGGGAGGTCAAACTATACCCGTAACGACAAACTAAGGAGAAGACAGCCTGTGAATATATTAACGAAAGAGAAACCGAATAAACCTGTGCTGGCGGAAGAGGCCGAACCGATATCTATGACGGTTGCACAATATATTGTAAAGCAGTTGTCCGCATGGGGGGTACGCCGAATTTACGGAGTCATTGGCGATACGACCTTCGATTTGCTGGATGAGTTGGCCCGGAAGAACGAAATCGCCTATATCGCTTGCCGGCACGAGGGAGCGGCCGCCCTAATGGCTTCGGCCGAAGCCAAATTAACCGGACGAATCGGTGTATGTCTGGCAACAAGCGGCCCGGGAATCGCCAACTTGCTCAACGGTCTCGCGGATGCCGCAGCGGACCGGGCCGGCGTCCTGGCGATAACCGGTCAGGTCGCCTCCGACCAAATCGGAACGGGAACGAAGCAGGAAATCAACCAACAGCTATTGATCCAGCCCATTGCCCGTCAGAGCGAGCTGCTGGCGCATCCTGACGCACTGCCGCAATTGCTGCAGCGGCTGCTGGTCCATGCCGTGCTTCATGGCGAGGTAACACATCTGTCCATCCCGAAGGATGGATTTCGTAAGAAAGTAAGGGGAGAAGTCGTCCCCTACTTTCCACATCTCCATCAGGCGGTAGAGACCCCGCTGCAGCTTTGGGAGGATGCGGCCCGGCGTCTGGATTCGGCGATGCACCCCGTCATCTATGCGGGACGTGGCGCAGAGAGCGCTTCCCAAGAGCTGATTCGATTGGCCGAGAAGCTGGGTGCCCCGATAATTACTTCCCTTCCGGCAAGAACGTTGGTCCCGAACGATCATCCGCTCTATGCCGGAGGTTTGGGTCAGGCAGGCAGCGAATGCTCCAGCCTTATTCTGGCCGAATGCGACCTGGTCCTGATGCTGGGGGCCACTTGGTGGCCGGACGATTATGTGCCTAAGCAAGCGTCCGTGCTCCAAATCGATATCGATCCGTCCCAGATGGGCAAGGGGCATCCGCTCGTTCAAGGAATCGTGGCCGATCTGGCGAGTGCTCTTCCGAAAATAAATGAGCGTCTCGGACAACAGCCGGATCGGACCTCCTGGAAGGAACGGACGGCCAAGCTTCGAGAAGCCTGGAGGCTTCGCATCGAGGGGGAAGCGGCACTCGAAGGAAGCCCGACCCCGCCTCAGGCGATCATGGCGGAGTTGTCCGATTGGCTGGAATCCGATGCAATCATTGCGGTAGACACGGGAGACCATACTCTATGGTTTAACCGTATATATCAAGCCAAGCGCGAGCAGCGGATTCTGATCTCCGGACGATGGAGGACGCTCGGCTTCGCCGTACCCGCTGCTATCGCTGCGAAGCTGTGCTGCCCGGAGCGCCAGGTGGTAGCTGTGGCCGGGGACGGAGGCGCCGTACAGACGCTGCTTGAATTTCAGACCGCTGTGGAGCAGGGGCTCCCTATAACTGTTTTGATCATTAATAACGGAGCTTATGCGATGGAAAAAAACAGGATGCTTGCAGAGGGGATGAATACACTGGGAAGCGTTATTCGCAATCCCGACTTCGCTGCGGTAGCCAAGGCGTTGGGAGGATATGGCCGAAGAGTTGAGGACAGGAATGGACTGAGAGAGGCATTGACTGAAGCGCAGAAGAATCCGCAGCCTGTCCTAATTGAGGTGATGACCGCAGATACGGTCGTTCCGCATACATCGGCTTGAGAAAGGAAGTCGGTCGGGATCCCGACAAGGCTAACTAAAGACACTTCGTCGGCAAGGAACATTTTCGGCTGCGGAGGAATAGAATGGAGAGCAATAGGGTTCATTGCGCGAAAAAAAGCTTGGCCGCTATTCGCGTTGAATAGCGGCCTGTTTTGTCTGCTGAATCCTATCCTTATTGGCCTGCGGGGCTGGGTGTGCTCTGCATCCGGTTTTTGCGCAAACCAAGCAGCAGGACAGCCACGATGACTACAATTACGAAAGCCCATTTGGCAATGGGGGATACAAACAGCAAATTATGAACGAAAGGCTCATCGGTAATCATTTTGGCTGCCGTAAAGGCTAGAACCCCGGAGCCGATATAAATGATCCATGGAAAACGACTCATCCATTTCAGGAAAAGTGTGCTGCCCCAAATCATTATCGGGACGCTAATGAGAAGGCCGATAATGACGAGCACATAATTGCCATGCGCTGCTCCTGCGATCGCTAGTACGTTATCCAGCCCCATCAGGACGTCGGCAATCAAAATGGTGGAGATGGCTCCCCAAACACTCGGTTTAGCCTGCATCTCATGACTTTTGTTATCGACCAGCAGCTTATAGGCGATCCAGACGAGAAGAACGCCTCCAACCAGCAGAAGTCCCGGAAACTTCAGCAGCCAAGTGACGGCCAGAGTAGCTGCGGCACGAATGACGACAGCACCAATAGTACCAATGATAATGACTTTCTTCTGCATTTCTTTGGGAACGTTGCGAGCGGCTAATCCAATGACGATCGCGTTGTCCCCGGCCAGCACCAGGTCGATTATGATAATATTGACAAGTGCCAAGAGGAAAGTGACGGAGAATATGTCCAAGTGTACCACTCCTTAAATAGTATAACCTCATGAAGAATCATTGCCCATCACTATTTATCCGTCAGTTTTCTGGAATCATACCGGCCATCGGATCAGGCAGGGAACCCGATGGCCGGAGCCAGAGCCGTTAGCAAATTTTCCTATCCTAAGGAACGCAATGCTCCGGAACAATACGTTCATGGATAGGGTGCCCCCGGACGGGACAAGGACACAGGAAAATTTATATAAAAAAGACCTTCACCGAGCTCGGCAAAGGTCTTAAGCAAACATAAAAGACCCTTACCTAATCGGCAAAGGTCTTGCTAACAACGTAATGTTGCCAATAAAGCCGGGGACAAATATCCCGAATTGACGACTTTATTGATTACTAGCTACTCCCCTTTGGGACGATACATATTTTTCTATTTCAGTATGGCATGGAAAAGCGATTTTTGTCAAGCCTATTTTTGTCGGATGATCCTCCGTTAAAGAAGCCAAATTTTGTTAGCCTTCTTGCGTTTTATACTTCCTGGAAGGCTCTAATTATTTCTTCACGTTCTTCCTCCGAACCGTCAAAACGATCGTCCGCAAACCGCTCGCTGACCCATTGCATCATAGCGGGGCGGCTTAGGAAAATGTGGCTTTCCTCTCCCCATTGATCCGATATTTCACGGACAATGAGCTGTTTGCCGTTGACTTCGACGGACATCATGTTCCAGTTGTCTTTTTTGTAAATCATATGCTTTTTCACACGATTGTTTTTCAAGGTTATTTCCTCGCTTCATTCATTTTTTCGCTCTTTATTATTGTAGCTTATTTTGCGGCGGATGTCTCACAGGAACGGTCAGAATAAAATTACCGGATATTCGAAAAAGGAAGAGTTCTATAGGCCTACTCATTTAAATAAGTCGTCACCCGGTTTTGAATCAGCTTGCTTACTTCTTCCGCTGTTTTTTGGCCGTTCATGAAAGCTTCAAATTCCTCCATCGCAATGGAGAACACCTTCATGTCGCTGGTTAATTTCTTACTTGCGTTCTCCAACTGCTGTTTCATGGTTGCGATTCGTTCATCCACCATGGACATATCTAGATTGTCAGGGACTTCCACTGGAAATCCGGAAACCTCCAGCGTCCCGCCTTGAAGTAGTTTTTCTTTAGCTTCGTGAAATTTTTTATCCACTATGCCCTTATGAATAGGATATCCCGACGGTAATTCCGGGGAGGACTGCATCTCGTCGGAAAGCAGAAACTTCAGAAATTCCCATGCTTCCTGCTGCACCTGCGATTTGCTGTTCAGCCCCAAAGTGAAGTAAGAGGAATACTCTCCTCCGCCGGACTGGCCGTTGGACGTAGGCCTGTTAAATAATTGAGTGTCTTCTTTCAGCACATTGATTAAATCCATAGCGGGATTGTACAGGCTGGTCATGGAAAACAAAGCTTTATCATAGTCGTAAGAAAACTCGGCTTGAAGAATCCCTTCGTCGTACATCGATTTGATTTCGTTCATCATTCCTCTAAACAGCTCTGAATCGAAATTGGCTTTGCCGTCCTGAACGAGATCGGAGTAGTTCTTTTCAATATAATCGGCGAGCAGTTGATTAGGAAGCAAATTAACAAATGCAACGTAATCCTGTCCGACCTGATCCTGCAGCTTCTTGGCAATGTTCTTGAATTGGCCCCATGTCCAGGTTTTATCGTCTATCGAGATGCCCGCCTTTTCCAAGACTGATTTCTTTCCGGCTACGAACTGCGGCGAGAACGAGAATGGCATGGCATACAGACCGTCCCCGTTTTGCGAAGACTTTAAAATGTTTTCATAGTACCGGCTTTTATCGAAAGTAGAGTCTTGGGCCATCAGATCGTATAAATTGACCAGAACGTTTTTGGAGACGAATTTATCCTGGGGCAAGTTCGTCATATCGATCAAATCCGA
This sequence comes from Paenibacillus sp. SAFN-117, assembly GCF_051966115.1. Taxonomy (NCBI): domain Bacteria; kingdom Bacillati; phylum Bacillota; class Bacilli; order Caryophanales; family Paenibacillaceae; genus Paenibacillus; species Paenibacillus sp. SAFN-117. The sequence goes on along the minus strand of NZ_JBQCLK010000043.1, from coordinate 30,423 downwards.
GGCTTTTCCGGACAGCGCCTGAGTCGTTACGGTCTGAACATACTTTTCCATATCCGCTTGGGAGATCGCGCTGGTCGTTCCCCCGTCCGTTTTCGGCATGGCCAGGTATTCTTTTATCTCGATATGGATATCGGGGTGGAGATCTTCGAATTTTTGCGCCGCCGTTTCCAGGAACCGGTTGCTGCCGGTCACGGCTATGACGACCGTTTTCTGATCTCCCGACGACGAATGTTCCCCTGCAGAGGAGGGACTGTTGCCGGAACAAGCCGTCAATAATACTAAAATTGCCATCATCATCCATGCTAAATGTTTTTTCATGTTTATCGCTCCTTATAAAATTATTCCGGGTGGATCAACCGCTATTTGATGCGCACCCGATTGCCTTCCTGCAGCGGCTCGCTGGTCTCGGAGATGATTTCGTCCTTCGGCGAGAGACCGGACAGGACGATGATTTCATCGTCGGTGGAACTTCCAGTGTTCACATACGCTTTTTGCGCATGGAACGTATTTCCGACCGGACTTTTCTTTTCCCGGATGACAAAGACGTAATTTCCTTTGCTGTCCTTATACACAAGCTTCTTGGGAATGACGAGCCCTTGCCCGTCCATCGGCTTATCGATTCGAACGCTTGCTTTCTCCTCTCCCGTCAAAGTATCGTCTATGACGGATATGACGATCGTCTTCTGCGCATTTGGTCCGCCGCCGCCGCCGTTGTCACCGCCTGAAGACATGCCTCCACCGAAGGAACCCCTATTATCAGGCGGGCCCCCTCCCCCGGAGGTGGTCGCATCTTTAATATCGATGATCGTTCCTTCCAGCGACTTTGCATTCTCTCCGGCAATGCGGACGGACACTTTTTCCTCCAGCTGAAGCGCGTCCGCATCGTCTTCATCGGTCGTAAATGTAAATTCGAAGCCTTCGTTCATTCTTGCAAGCGACAGGGCCGCCTGACCTTGAGAAGCGTTCAGCCCTTCCTCCACATAGATATCCGTCACTTTGCCGTCGAATGGAGCTTTCAGCGTTCCTTTATCGGACCGCTCTTTGCGCAGGCCTTCGATTTTACGCTGCTGCATCTCGATGTCCAGCTGCTGGCTTTCCAGGTCGCGCTTCGCCTTTCGCACAGAATCCTCATCGGTTTCCCGCTGGGCGGCGACAAATTGTTCCTTTAGCGCTTCTCGGTTCAAATTCATTTTTTGCAGCTGAGCCTCTTCATTCAACAGCTGCTCGTCCAGCTGGGAAGTGTCATAGGTGACAAGCACCTGTCCTTTTTGGACGGTATCGTTTTCCCGACATGCACCCGGGTGACTTTCCAGCCGCTCTCGTTTATAAGGTCGGACTTGTGGCGCGGAACCAGCTTGCCGCTGCCTTGAATGGTTCGAGATAATGATTTCTGTACGGGCTGGAGCATGAGCAATAAACGATTGTCCTACAAGGTGTTCTGGGTGACCTTCATCGGATTGATGCTGATCGTGCTGGCATGGATTCAATTACAGAAGTTTCTGTTTGAACCTTACTACATCAGTCAGAAAACGAAGGAACTGAGAAGTCAATTTTCAGAAATCTATAGGGGATATGCCGATGGCCGCTATGACCTGTTTGACAAGCCGGAGGAGGTGGGCCGGTTTGAACAGCAGTTTTACGGTCTGACAACGACTGTGTTCAAGCAAGAGGATAGAGTAGATATGTATGTCGGGATGACGTCCGTCCCGGCACTGCCTCTTAGAAAACCGAATCCGGCTTATGATATCCGTATCCATACTTCGGCCGAAACCTTAACCCATTCGCATGAGCAGGAAGCCCCTTTAACGAAGTTGGATCACCCGGGAGGGAGGGAGCCAGTTAGCTCCTCATTTTCTATCGCGCAGCCGTCTCAACCGGCGACACCGGCTATTGGTGGAAGCTACGGCAATTTAATTAGTATTTTGAGCTATTGGCTGCAGGAAGAGGACTTTTTTGACGAGCTCGACGATGGAGAAATCTTGATCAGGCAAATGAACAACTCGGGAGTCGGCGGCCAGCGGGAAAATATATTGATAGCTTCGGCCAAGCTTCCGGACATGGTTCATCCCGCAGGCGGGGAGGCATATTTGTTTACGGTGGCGACTCTGCAGCCGGTTGGCGATGCGGTGAAGGTCATGGGAAACTTCAACTCCTATTTTTATTTAATTGCGCTGGTGCTGATTGTTCTGTTTGCCATTTTGTTCTCCCGCACCGTCACCAAGCCGCTTGTTCAGTTGAACCGGGTGGCGAAGCGGCTTGCCAAACTGGACTTCACCGCAGCCGTCCAATTTAAACGCGAAGATGAAATAGGGCAGCTGGCGGAAACCATGAACTATCTGTCCTCCAACCTGAAGCGAACGATGGATGAATTGCAGGAGGCGAACGCCAAGCTGTTGGCCGATATTGAGAAGGAAAAGCAGCTCGAGAGGATGCGCAAAAGATTCGTGGCCAGCGTATCTCACGAGCTGAAAACACCGGTCAGTCTCATTCAAGGCTACGCCGAGGCATTGAAGGATAATATAAGACAAGGAACGAAACGGGACAAATATGCGGATATTATTGTGGAAGAGAGCAGCCGGATGGCGGGGCTGGTCAGTGACTTGCTGGATTTGTCACAGCTGGAGAGCGGCCGTTTCCGGCTGAATCCCGCCAAGGTACCGCTGTCCGAAACGATTCGCTCGGTCCTGCATAAAATGTCGCCGCTCCTTAATGATAAGCAAATAAGACTGAAGGTTGCCGGGACGGACGACGAGGAACGGCAGGTTTTATCCGATCGTTCCCGGCTGGAGCAGGTGCTGATCAATTTATTGAGCAATGCGGTCCGCCATGCGCCGATACAAGGCCGGGTGGAGGTCAAGGTGCTGGAGACGGTAGAGCAAGACAAGGTGACGGTAGAAGTCAGCAACGAAGGAAGCCGCATACCGGAAGAGGATTTGCCTCATATATGGGATGCTTTTTACCGTTCCGACCGGTCCGGAAACCGGGATTTGGGGGGCACAGGAATCGGCTTGTCCATTGTCAAGCACCTGCTTCAGCTTCACGGCAGCGAATTCGGGGCGCGCAACGAGGAAGGCGGGGTGACGTTTTTTTTCACCCTGGTGCTGGATAACGGATTGTCATTGAAGGAAGACGCGTGATACAATCCGTATAACCGCTATGCACCGCCTGCTTAAGCCAGGGAGCGTAACGGGTGAAGCAAGACAATAGTTTGATGAGATGAGGAGAGATGAGCTGAGATGAGTAGGGAAGGAAGAGGGCCTGTACCCAGCCCGAGAGGTTACGAACAGACCGGGTACGCTGTCACCTGCCGGTCTATGGATGAATACCTCCGCATGTTCTCGCTGGAAGAAGAGCGTCTGCACCGGGGGCCGGTATTGGATGTTGCGGCAGGAGCATCATCGTTCACGGCTATGGCCAGAAGGAAAGGAGTCGACGCTTTCGCGGCGGATCCGACTTATGCGATGGATGCTGACGATATGGAGAAAACCGGCTATGAAGAAATAGAGGTTTCAACGGAGAAATTAGACGCATTGCGTGACAGCTTCGACTGGTCCTATTATGGCAGCCCTGAACATCACCGCAAGCTGCGGGAGGCCTCGTTCTCACAATTTATCGAGAGTTACCGGACAGAAGGGAGCCAGGTTTATACCGAGGCATCGCTGCCGAATCTGCCGTTCGCGGAGGAACGGTTCTCGCTTGTTCTGTGCAGTCATTTTCTGTTTCTATACGGGCAGGGATTGGACGAACAATTTCACCTGGAAGCCTGCCGGGAGCTGCTTCGTATTTGCCGGCCGGGAGGGGAGGTTCGCATATATCCGCTCCTGGATCTATCCTTTAAGGAATACCCGGGGCTGGACACTCTGATTCAAGAGCTGGAGGACAGCGGGGCTTCGGTACGGATGATGGAATCCCGTCTTGCCTTTATTCCGGGCTCGAAACATCTCCTGTGCCTGACGAAAAAAGATCGATAAATTATGTGCATATAATTCGTTACATGACTTGAAATTAATTCTTAGCAGTGTTATAATAAGGTACATTCGCCATAAATGGCGACATTTTAGGAGGTTGTTTACTTGAAAGGTACAGTAAAATGGTTTAACGCAGAAAAAGGTTATGGTTTCATTCAAGTAGAGAACGGCGACGACGTTTTCGTTCACTTCTCTGCTATCCAAGGCGAAGGTTTCAAAACTTTGGACGAAGGCCAAGAGGTTGAATTTGATATTACGGAAGGCAACCGTGGTCCTCAAGCAGCTAACGTCATTAAATTATAAGATTAGGGAATACCACTTATAAATAATGTGCTAGCGATTATGAAGCAGCTCTTCTGAACAAGAAGGGCTGCTTTTTCGCGTAAATTTGAAGTTGGTGATTCGGAGAAAACGAAGCTGGGCAGAACAATATTCCAGTCCGGTCAAAGGCGGGGGCGCAGCAGTATTCTCCTTTTACATAAGAACTGCCGATGGGCAGGTGGGGTTCCAAAGACAGGCAAAAGTGCATGTCAATTAGGGCATTTGCCCGATTTTCGAGGGTTTGCGGCGGAAAGACCTGCAGATTCGTGTGTCTTTGTTAGGATTTACCGGATTTGTCCCCAAAGACATGTACAATTGCATGTCTTTGGGGATGCTCCTCGCGTAGAGGGGCATCCCGCAAATTCCGGGGTTATTTTAACGACTGCGGCTCAGGTAAGCATTCATAAACTTCAACACATCCTCCAGATGCTCGCTCCAATATTCCCAAGTATGGCTGCCGCTAAATTCCTGATATGTAAAAGGATAATTTAAGCGGGTTAACTCATCCTTCAGCCACAGATTGGCTTGATACAGGAAATCTTCCGTGCCGCAGTCGAAATAAATTTCGGGGTACGGTCCCTGCTGAAGCGCCCTGGCGGCAAGGAAGGAGAGATTATGATGTCTGGCATACTCTTCGTCCAACGGCCCGACTATGCGGACGAGCTGATCCGGCTCCCAATCTGGGGCCAAATCCAGCCGGTCGGAGGAAGGAAACATGCCGAGTGCGCCGGACAGGCTGCCGGCCGCGCCGAACTGCCCAGGATTTCGAAGTGCGAGCAGCAAGGATCCGAAGCCCCCCATGGACAAGCCGCATATCACTCTGTTCTCTCTGGACGTAAGGGTCCGATACTGGCTGTCGATGAAGGGGATGAGGTCGTTCATGAAATATTGCTCGAAATTCCCGCTGCCGTCATGCCAATCCAAATAATACGTCCCCGTGGAAAAACCTCCGTCACTGGGCATGATGATGATCGATTCGGTCAATTCCCCGGACGCCATCATCCGCTCGGCCGTTGCATACGCATTCCCCCGGTAGGGCCATGAGATTTCGCTGTCAAATCTGCCATGCAGCAGATAGATGACCGGGTAGCGCTTCTCCGATTGCTCGTAACCCGGCGGAAGGAATACATAAAAGGTCAGTCTCCGATTCAAAGCTTGAGAATGGAAAGTGACAGGTGTCGGTATCAAAGGCTTTCACTCCTTGGATAATTCTCTCTAGACGCTGAATTTTCTGGAAATGTGGGTCAGAAAAAATCCCGCACTGGCAATAAACGCCGTTATGGATGCAAACAGATAGACCGTATCACCTCCCCATAAATCGAATAATTGCCCTCCGATAGCTCCGCCGGCCAATCCGGCCATCCCTCCCCATACGACATTAAACATCGCCTGCCCGCTGGCCCGGAACTCGTCGGGCACCAACTGGGTGATATACCGGATGGCGGTAATGAAGAAGATGCCGAAGGACAGACAATGCATGGCTTGGATGGCAATAATCCAATACGGATTCTGAACGGAGGCCATAAGGAGGAAGCGGATTCCATAGATCAAGCCGGCGAATCCGAGCAGCGGCAGCTCCTTGAAGCGATGGCCGTATTTGCTGAGCAAAAACATCACGGGAATTTCGCTGAGAGCGGAAATCATCCAGGAATACCCGATGATCGTTTCGTTGGCTCCCAGTCCGATCATGTAGAGAGCCAGAAACCCGTCATTCGCTTTCGCCGGGATCGCGAGAAGCAGAATAAGGAGAAAGAACCAGAGCAGCTGCTTCGAGAACAAAATGCTGCGCACTCCGCTAAAATCCGCCTTGCGCGCCCCTGCTCTGCTGTCTTTCAACAGGAAGGCCAGTCCAAAAGAGATGATAACCGTCCCGAGGGTAAGGAAGGTGACGGATTGGATCCCTAACCCGCTCAGAGCCATGCCAAAAAACAAGGAAGCGAAGGAAAAGCCCAACGATCCCCAAATGCGGTAGGAGGCGTAGCTCTTCCCGGTCTTACTCGCGACCAGAAGGGTCTGGCTGTCAATTAACCCGTTCATGGGAGTCTGGAAGAAATAGTAAGCCGTCATGACTATGAACATGACCGTGAAAGTATCGACTTGAAACATGATCAGCAGGGCGATGAGCTGTCCTGCGAGAACAGTGATCATCACCTTCTTGATCGTCTGCAGTCTGTCGCTTAGAACACCCCAGAACAAGTTGGCGGCAATGCCTACGGTCGGGCCGATAGAATACAGCATTCCGATTTGCAGTTTACTGTAACCTTTATAATCGAAGTAGATCGGAAAGACGGAGACGATAATGGACATCGTCATGAAGAACAAAAATGTGAAAGACTTAAGTACAGCATCCGAGCCTGCGGTAGCACCCGTTGGACGATGCTTGGCGGCAGGGGACGGTGTGATGTCGGGTTCAGACATGAGAAGCCTTCTTTCTAATCATTCTTGGTATATCTTGGAGTCACGGGCCTGCGGCTGCCGGTCCGATGCCTGCAGGCTGTCGGCGTTGTTTCTTGTCCGAAACCGTTATGGCGGCGCCTCGGCACATTAGACCGCCGAATGGCGCTAACCCCGGGCAAGCGGGCGTTCCGGTTCTTTGGACACCCTTCTGAGAACAAGCAGGACGACGGCAAGCTCCATCAGGAAGCCGAGGGATTGCGCCAGAGCCCCGATCGTCCCGTTCCAACCAGGTGCAGCAATAATACAGATCAGCAGCACGATAAGGGTAACCCCCACATTGGAGCCTTGAGACCAGACCATAATTTTGGTCTGTCCGCGCAGCATTACGATTCCGTTGAAGAAATCCAGCCAGGGAAAGATCAGGTTCATGATCATGAAGACCCGAAGCGCCTCCAGACTGGCCTGCATAAGCTCCTCGTTAACTCCCATTTGATTCTCCATGAACCAGGGCCCAACAGGAGTATACGCCAGCATCCCCACCAGCAAGGCCGGAATAAAGGACAGCATCAGCGTGAAGCGGATTACCTGCGTCCGGTCTGTCCGGTAGAAATTCAACACGATTTGATGAATGTAGGAAAAGAAGCTTTGCGCCAATTGCGCCAAGCTGAAGGCGATGGCATAGGAAGCGATGGCCAACTCCATATTGGAGGACTTGCCCAGCATGGCGTTAATGGCAGGCCCGACTACTACGGCCAGCAGGGAATAGTAGAGCAGCGGCCGATAGAACTGAAAAATTTGGCGTTTGGTTGAGATCGGGTGCCCCTCCACCTTCTCGGGAATGACTTTCTTCAAGAGCTTGCGTCCTTCCCAGACGCTGACGGCCGCTTCAATGACCATACCGAGCAAAAAAATAACCGCTCCGACGGAGCCGCTGTTCACCTTGCCGGTCATAATGTAATATTGCGCCAAGGCATACATCCCCACAAGCCGGATAATCATACCAATCGTTAGCCAGGTCGTTCTTTTATTAAAAATGATTATCCCGTGGTAGAGACAGCGGATGCCCGAGAAAATACTGACAAACATCAGTATTCTATAGGCATCGATGGTCTCCTGCAGCCCGTTCTCCTGAACGCCAAAAAAATACCGGAAGACCAGACGGCCCAGATCGGTATAAGAAATAATCAGCCCCAATGCAAAGATCGAAGCAAATACATATAGTGCAATGGCGCTCATGGCACGAAATGATACCCGGTCGCGGACCAGTGCCGAGCAGGTCTGACGCAGCAAGGCTGCAGGTTTCTCGGTAATGCCGAGCAGACTGAGGGCAATAGCGTAACTGGCGATCACCGCTTCCGGTTGGGCGGCTCTGGCCAATGTGCTGTTAATGATGACATGAGAGATCGTAACAAGGCTGGCCGAGATCCCGAGCGGAATAAAGAAAGCGAACAGCTTGGAAAACCGGATCTGCCGGGGTGGTCGGGCTTCCGTTCGCATCTCATGGGAGAGGTTCATGCTGGTAGAACTCCTTTGAAGGAATGCATGTAGTCACTTCCGAAACGTTCAAGAAATCGTCAAAATTAATTCTAGTATATCACATCCCAATGAACTAGAAAGAGAAAAAATGGATCCTCTCCCGGAAACACTCTGGTTGCAATGTAGCAAAGACTGGCAGTTACGCGGCAGAAATGATACATTAAAATAATAAGAAGACTGCCAAAAAAGGGGCTGCAAGGTTTGTGGAGACCGGAATTCGTATATGACGGCCGTCTGGGGATTTACGTGCCGGATTTGCCTCGCGAGTGGGAGAGTTACTCCGAGGAGGACCGCGCGGAAATGCTCTATCAATGGGAACAAATCAGGGGAACCATTCCTGATCGGATCAAGCATCTGGAAAGCAGAATAATGGAAAAACAGGAACGGCTGAACCGGGAAGATGATTTCGCCGTTTCCTGCAGCCTCAACTCGGAAATCGCCGAATTGGCCAGCATGATTAACGATCTTCACCTATGGTACCGGGTCGACCAGGAAATGTCCGATAAAATCCACATGTAGGCGACAGCGGCTTTCGGGTAGGCGGAGAGCAGATAAATACAGTGGAGCCATATGTGAGTGATAGGAGGTACTCTATGAATGACAGGTTTCTGCCTGATCTTGTTCAGGCACTGTGGAAGCACGAGCCATCCCTGCAGCCGGAGGGCACATGGCAGCAGGATTTGAACCACAGAATTAACAGTGTTAATCCGGAGCTGCTGGGAGGCGGTGATCCGGAGAAGCTTCCCTTTGGTCTTGGCGTGAAATCCGGTCTTTACCTGTGGAATGAGAATTTGCACGATTCCCATGAGCTGTCCCAACGAATCGAGAACGCCACGGGCAGTTACTGGCACGGCATCATGCACCGGATGGAAGGGGATTACAGCAACGCGAAATACTGGTTCCGCCGGGCGGGAACTCATCCGATTCACAGTCAGGTTCAGGATCGCGTCAAGGGCCTTGTTGCCGGCAGGGAGGAGAGCCTCTCCTCGTCTACACACCTGACCGGGTTGTTGGCTTTAAGCGGGCGGGGCGAATGGGATCCTTGCCGGTTCACCGATCTGGTGGAAGCCGTTCAGAGCTCTGCGGATCAGCCGGTCATCCGGCTGCTGCGGGCGATTCAACGGCTCGAAATCGTACTCCTGTTGGAATATAGCTATCAGCAGTGCTGCGGAGGTTCGCTACTTGAGTATACATCATGACGCTGCCAAACTTTTCCCGAGAAATCCCCTGCATCTGATGCATCGGGTTTACCGGTATGTGCTCCCCGGAGTAAAAAACGAATTGAGTCGTTGGAGGGAAGAAGCTGAACAAATACCGGACGAGGAGCTGCGACAGCAGGCAATCGCCAGCATGACAAGCAAGCAATTTCATTGTCAGGGCGGCGCTGTATATGCCGCAGCCAATCTGCCTTCCCGCCATATTCTTATTCCGCTTATCGTTGCTTTCCAGACGATAAGCGACTATCTGGACAATTTATGTGATCGAAGCACCTCGCTGGACCCGCAGGATTTCCGCCGGCTTCACCAGTCGATGCTGGATGCCGTCGATCCGGCAGCACCGACTCACGACTATTACGAATTCCGGCAGGAGAAGGAAGACGAGGGTTACTTGTTGAAGCTGGTACAAACTTGCCAGTCGCATATTCGTGAGCTGCCGTCATACGGACTGGTGGAGAAAGAGATACGGGAGTTAGTCTCCCTTTATTGTGATTTACAGGTGTACAAGCATATTCGCCATGATTTACGGGAGGATGAGCTTCTGCGCTGGTGGAATCAGCATGCGGCCAATTATTCCCAGCTCAAGTGGAACGAGTTTGCCGCGGCGACCGGCTCCACGCTCGGGGTGTTCATGCTGTTTCTGGCCGCCCAGGATCCGGGGCTGACGAAGGAGCGGGTAAGCGGCATCCGGGAGGCGTATTTTCCATACGTATGCGGTCTTCACATTATGCTTGATTATTTGATAGACCAGGAAGAAGATCGGGCAGGCGGGGATCTTAACTTTTGCAGCTATTATGATACAATGGAGCAGTCGGTGGAACGAATTGCCGAAATTGTACAGAACGCCCGCGAACGGGTAGCCGTCCTCGAAGCCCCGTCCTTCCACAGAATGATTATTGAAGGGCTGATCGCCCTGTATCTGTCCGATCCGAAGGTTAGCAAGCAGAAGGAGGTCAGACGGATTTCCCGCCGGTTGATGAAAAAAAGTCCGATGACCCGCATTTTCTTCTGGGCGAACAGTGTCTGGATTCGTATGCGTTCTTAAATATTGGGTCGGCGCGGATGGCCGGTGGCTGCAGTCTTTTGCAGGGAAAAATACGGTTAATGAAACGGCCCCAAGTGATATGGAAAATAGCGGTTAGGCATCTTTTTTCAGAAACTATTTCATTCCGGGGGCATTTTTTTTTATAATGAGTTGTAGGACTTGCACTTAGGGGGAAGAAAACAATATGACTGTTAAATCGATTGCTGTACTGACGAGCGGCGGCGATTCCCAGGGAATGAACGCTGCCGTTCGCTCTGTAGTAAGAAGCGCTCTTTTTCATAATTTGGACGTCTACGCGGTGCAGCGTGGATTCCAGGGGCTGATTACCGATGATATCCGGCAGATGGATCTGCGCAGTGTAGGAGATATTATTCAAAGAGGCGGAACGATTCTGCAGACGGCCCGCTGCAAGGAGTTTCTGACGGAGGAAGGCCAGCGCATCGCTGCCGAGAATCTTCGCAAGAGAGGGGTCGACAGCCTCGTTGTCATAGGCGGGGACGGCTCTTATCAGGGAGCGAACAAGCTGAGCAAATTGGGGATTCGGACAATGGGATTGCCGGGGACGATCGATAACGATATCGCGTTCACCGATTTTACGATCGGCTTCGACACAGCGGTCAGCATTGTTGTAGACGCCATTAATAAGCTGCGGGATACGATGACCTCTCACGAGAGATCCTCCGTAGTCGAAGTTATGGGTCGCCACTGCGGAGATATTGCCTTGTATGCAGGACTGGCCAGCGGTGCCGAGACGATCCTCGTACCCGAGGTTCCGTTCGATCTGAAGGAAGTGGCCGAGCGGATGCGGGAGAACTTCCACAACGGGAAACGGCATAGTATTATCCTTACGGCGGAAGGTGTCGGCAAGGGAGAGGATATCGCCCGGACCATCGGCGAGCTGAACGACATTGAAGTTCGTGTCACTGTGCTCGGCCACATCCAGAGGGGAGGAACTCCGACCCATAACGACCGGATTCTTGCCAGCAAGTTGGGAGACTTCGCCGTACGCCGCCTGCTCGCCGGGGACTCCGGCAAGGCTTGTGGAGTCATTAAGGGAGAATTGGTGGCTACCGACATCGATTTGGTCGTCAATACGAAGAAAGAGTTCAATATGGAGCTGTACAATTTAGCTCTTCGCTTATCCCAATAAGAGAATAATTGAGAAGAGGCGCCAACCGGTTTTGGCGCCTCTTTATCGTGTACGCCCGGCATGGGACATCCAGGTCTTCTCACGTGAACTTGTCCACTACTTCACTCATCGGCTTCTGCGCCAGGGGGGTGGGCAATGGCTTGAAGGATTTCCTCCGTAGAAGGCGAGCCCCGGTGAGCGTAAGCGATTTTGCCATCCAGGCCGATGACATAGACGGTCCGTTTCTGCGGCAGCAGGCCGAACAGCATTTTACCGACTTTATACATTTCGTTGATCTTGCTTCCCATATCATATATTAACGGAAAATCGAATCCGTGATGTTCGGCAAATTTGTTATGTTTGGCAACCGAAGCCGGATTGATGCCGACGACGAGCGCGTTGTAGCGGGCGTATTCTTCCTTGGCATCCCGCACAGCGCACAGCTGAGCAGTGCATCCCGGAGTTTCGTCCAGCGGATAGAAAATAAGGACGATCGGCCTTTTACCTATATATTCATTAAGCGCGATTATTCCTTGTGTGCTTTCAGCGATAAAAATCGGAGCGGGTTGCCCGATGGAAAGCATGAATGGTCCCTCCTTAAAATTATAGTTCCATCTATTTTAAACGATTGCGGGTGCGGAATGAAAGTCGGTGGCGGGAGGTGAGGGCAGAGAGAGGAAAGCAAGCCGGACTCATTTTCCTCTCTGTAACGCGGGTTTGGGACGAACGCAAGGGGAGATGGCAGAGGGGTACAGGTTATCGATCCATATAAACGTTCATCCGGTCGAAGAAATCCGAGACAGCTAAATGGGATGCCCCAAGAACGGCGGAATGGGTGCCCAGGCTCGAAAACTCGATTTTGGTGCGGTGGCGGTGGACCGGCAGTGTTCGGCTGTGAAACGCGTCCAGCATCGGCTCCTTCAGCCATTTCTCGGCAGTAGTCATCCGGTTACCGATGATGATCTGCTCGGGGTTGAAGGTGTTGACAATATTGGACAATCCGATGCCGATAAATTGTCCCACTGTTCCGAACATCGAAATTACTTCGGGAATTTCCTCATGGGCTGCCCGCAGAAGCACATCTAGATCGAGAGCATTTCCGCCGTCAACTGACTGGGCAGGAAGCGGTAGGGCCTCCGCCGATTCCAGCAGCGCATTCTCGGAAGCATACAGCTCCCAGCAGCCTCTATTCCCGCATTTGCACGGCTTGCCGTTAGCTTCGATAGTCATATGCCCCATCTCTCCGGAGAACCCCGAGGCTCCTCTGTACAGCTCTCCACGGATCACAATTCCGATTCCGATTCCTATCCCAATGCTGACATAAATCAAATCCGAAAATTTGCGGCCGGCGCCGAACTGCTTTTCCCCCATGGCTCCTGCGTTGGCTTCGTTATCCACTCTGACCGGACACCCGAATTCCTTCGTCAATACGCCGGACAGGTCGATTTCATCCCATTGCAGATTGGGCGTCATGCGAACGTGCCCTTTATTATCAACCATTCCGGGTACTCCGATGCCGATCCCGATAACTCCGTAAGGGCTGGGAGGGGAGCGGTCGATGACTTCCCGGATCGATATTTTAAGCTGGGTCAGCACGTTCTCTGTGGAGCGGTCGCTTATCTTGACGTTCCGTTCCAAGACAATATTTCCGTCCAGATCCGTAAGAACGGTCAGTATGTAATTGACACCCAGATCCACACCTACGGCATATCCCGCTGTTTTGTTAAACAAGAGCATGACCGGCTTGCGTCCGCCGCTGGACGGCCCGGTTCCGATCTCCTTAACCAAATCATTCTCCATCAGTTCATTTACGAGACTGGACACCGTCCCTTTATGAAGTCCCGTCAATGAAGATACCTGTGCTCTGGACAGCGGAGACTGACGGCGGATCGTATCGAGTACAATGCTTTTATTAATTTGTTTAACCAGATATTGATCTCCTGTTCGTTTCATAGAGCCTCCCGAATTATTTGCCAAGTCTACTAAAACAAATGTAACAATAGATGTTGAAAAGCACAATTAGAAATATATATTTCAAAAACTTAGTTCAATCGATATACAAACTTTCGAAAACCTGCTATGATGGCTGTAGATATAGGTGTATAACGCTTCAACCAGCCGAGAAATGAACGGCTTGATGAATGAACAGGCGCGGTCAGGCTCAAGCTTTTCCTGCAATGCGGGATGGGTATATCGGCTGGTAAAAACCACTGAAGAATAGGAAATCGCTTACAAGGAGGGAATGCAAAATGGATTGGTTCAAGCAAGTCGGCAGGATTAAGTATGAAGGCCGGGAAACGGGGAACCCGTTAGCTTTCAGGCACTATAACCCGGACGAAGTCATTGCCGGCCATACGATGGAGGAGCATCTCCGTTTCTCCGTCGCCTATTGGCATACTCTGACGGGTAATGGGAGCGATCCGTTCGGCACCGGGACGATGATAAGGAGCTGGGACCGTTATTCGGCGATGGACTTGGCCAAAGTGAGAGTGGAGGCAATGTTCGAATTCATCGGCAAGCTCGGAGTTCGCTACTTCTGCTTCCATGACCGGGATATCGCACCCGAAGGAGACACCTTGCGGGAGACGAACCGGAATCTGGATACCATCGTGGAGATGATGCGCGGCTATATGAAGAGCAGCGGGGTCAAGCTGCTGTGGAATACCGCGAATATGTTCCATCACCCCCGGTTTGTACACGGGGCAGGGACGTCCTGTAACGCGGACGTCTATGCATATGCGGGGGCCCAGCTTAAGAAAAGCCTGGAAATCGGTAAGGAGCTCGGGGCCGAAAATTATGTGTTCTGGGGCGGCCGGGAAGGTTATGAAACGCTGCTGAACACCGATATGGAGCTGGAGCTCGACAATCTGGCCCGATTGTACCGCATGGCCATTGACTATGCCCGTGAAATCGGTTTTGACGCACAGTTTCTGATTGAGCCGAAGCCCAAGGAGCCGACGAAGCATCAGTATGATTTCGATGCGGCCACGACGATTGCTTTTTTGCAGCGCTACGGTTTGGCTGACCATTTCAAGCTAAATCTGGAGGCCAACCACGCCACGCTGGCGGGCCATACTTTCGAGCATGAAATTTATGTGGCGCGCATGTACGGGATGCTCGGCTCGCTCGATGCCAATCAGGGGGATTTGCTGTTGGGATGGGATACGGACGAGTTTCCGACAGATCTGTACATGACGACGCTGACCATGGTCGAATTGCTTAAGAATGGCGGATTGGGCCGGGGAGGAATCAATTTCGATGCGAAGGTGAGACGGGGCTCGTTCGAGCCTGAGGATTTGTTCTACGCGCATATCGCCGGCATGGACTCCTTCGCCAAAGGGCTGAAAGCGGCGGCCAGGCTGATCGAGGAGCGCATTCTGGATTCATTCATCGAACGGAGATACCGGAGCTTCCGGGAAGGAATCGGGGAGCAGATCGTCTCCGGGAAAGCGACGCTGCATACCTTGGAGCAGTACGCGATGCAGAACCGCGAGATCCGCAACGAATCCGGGAGGCAGGAATGGCTGAAAGCGGCCATCAACGAGGTCATTTGCTCGGTATAATCGACAGCTTTAGTTATATAGTGGAGAAATAGGACGAAACGAATTTCAAGCCAGGAGAGCGATAATTATGAAATATGTTATCGGCATCGATTTGGGAACAAGCTCCGTGAAGACGGTGCTGGTCAGCCGGGAGGGGGAGGTCTGCCATGAAGCTTCGCGGGAATATCCGCTTATTCAGCTGCAGTCCGGCTACAGCGAGCAGGACCCCGAGGAGTGGGTTCGGCAAACGAAATTATGCTTGAAGGATCTGCTGCTCCGTGCGGCTGTTCCGCCGGAATCTATTGAAGGGATCAGCTTTTCCGGGCAGATGCACGGGCTTGTCTTATTGGACGAGGAGCATAGACCGGTTCGTCATGCCATCCTTTGGAATGATACAAGAACGACGGCCCAATGCCGGGAAATCGAGGCAAAGCTGGGTGACCGGCTGCTGGCGATTGCCAAAAACCCTGCTTTGGAAGGCTTCACGCTGCCCAAGCTGCTGTGGGTGCGTGATCGGGAGCCGGAATGCTTCCGCCGTGCCGTTACATTTGTGCTGCCCAAAGATTATTTGCGCTACCGGCTGACCGGTCAACTACATATGGACTACTCTGATGCGGCAGGAACGCTTCTGCTGGATGTGGGTTCCAAACGCTGGAGCGAAACCATCTGCGACAGTCTCGGTCTGCCGCCAAGCCTGTGCCCTCCGCTGATCGAGTCACATGCCTGCGTCGGGCATCTGCTGCCCGGGATAGCGCAAGAGACGGGACTGCTTACTGATACCCGGGTATTCGCCGGGGGAGCGGATAACGCTTGCGGAGCGGTCGGGGCGGGCATTCTGAGCCCGGGGGAGACGCTGTGCAGCATTGGTACGTCGGGGGTTATTTTGTCCTGCGAGACGAACCGTGATGCGGATTATCAGGGAAGGCTTCATTTCTTCAATCATGCCAAGCCGGATGCTTATTATGCGATGGGAGTCACCCTTGCTGCGGGTTATAGTTTAAGCTGGTTCAAAAACAATTTTGCGGCTAATGAGAGCTTCGGGGCTTTAATGAAGCTGGCGGAATCGGTTCCTCCCGGTGCCAACGGCCTGCTGTTTACCCCTTATGTAGCCGGCGAACGCACCCCGCATGCGGATTCGCTCATTCGCGGAAGCTTCATCGGAATGGACAGCGCCCACACGAAAGCGGATTTCGTCCGGGCCGTAATGGAGGGAATCACTTTTTCCCTTCATGAGTCAGTGAAGCTGATGCGAGCCGGAGGCAAGACCATCGACACAGTCGTGTCCATCGGAGGCGGCGCCAAGAGCGAGGTCTGGCTGCAGATGCAGGCGGACATCTTCGATGCGGCTGTCGTCAAGCTCGGGAGCGAGCAGGGTCCGGCTATGGGAGCGGCCATGCTGGCTGCTTACGGCTGCGGGTGGTTTTCCACGCTGGAGGAATGCGCCGCCCGGTTCATAACCCGGTCGAACAGGTATGAGCCGCGTCCGGAGGCGCGGGAGAAGTACGCTCGGCTATTTGATATCTACCAAGAGGTGTATGGAGCTACAAAATCATTGAACGCCAGGCTGCTGCCGTTCCGAAGGGGCCGTTAAATCTCGTTACGCTTGTTTTGCAGGAGTGAAGAGGGAGCGGGATCGTCCGCCCCGCCATATCATTTGGAGGGAGCTGAAAGATATGGAACTTATCCGTATTGGGATGGTGGGCTACAAGTTTATGGGGAAGGCGCACAGCCATGCCTATCGTGATCTGCCGATGTTCTTTCCGCACGCGATTAAGCCGGTCATGAAAGCGATCTGCGGCCGGGACCGGGACGCTGTCGGGCAGGCTGCACAGCAATTCGGTTGGGAAAGCTGCGAAACGGATTGGAGGGCTCTGGTGGCCAGAGGAGACATCGACCTGATCGATATTAATGCGCCGAGCAACGTACATAAGGAGATTGCGGTGGCGGCGGCCAGGGCCGGCAAGCACCTGTTCTGCGAGAAGCCGCTTTCGGTTACGCTGCCGGAGGCGAGGGAGATGCTGAAGGAGGCGGAACGGGCGGGAGTGAAGCATATGATCGGCTTCAATTACCGGTACGCTCCGGCCGTCCAATTGGCGAAGAAGCTCGTCAGCGAGGGACGTCTCGGGCGGATTTATCATTTCCGCGCGTGGTTTCTGCAGGATTGGATTATTGATCCGCAATTTCCGCTCGTCTGGAGGCTGCGGAAGGAGATTGCCGGGTCCGGCTCGCACGGCGATTTGGGGGCGCATCTGATCGATCTGGCGCATTACTTGGTCGGGGAGATTCAGGAGGTGATCGGCATGAGCGAAACCTTCGTCACCGAGCGCCCGCTGCCCGATTCGATGACGGGTCTAAGCGGGAAAGGAAGCCAGGATGCGCCCAAGGGCAAGGTGGATGTAGACGACGCCACCTTATTCCTCGCACGCTTTGCGAACGGTGCTCTGGGAAGCTTCGAGGCCAGCCGCATGGCTCCCGGACACCGCTGCACCAACTCCTTCGAAATTAACGGAAGTCTGGGAAGCGTCAAATTCGATTTCGAGCGGATGAACGAGCTGCAGGTGTATTTGACGGATGACGACGAAGATACTCAAGGCTTCCGCCGGGTGCTGGCAACCGATCCCGCGCACGCTTATATGGATGCCTGGTGGCCGCCCGGCCATACGATCGGCTATGAGCATACTTTCATTCACGAAGTGTTGGAATTAATGAACGCGATTCGTGAAGATCGCCAGCCTCAGCCGAATTTCGCGGACGGCGTCCGCTGCCAGGAGGTGCTGGAAGCGGTGGAGCGTTCGATTGCGGAACGGCGCTGGGTCCGCATGGCGGAGCTCTCGGAAGACGAGTTGGAGGAGGGCATAGATCGATGAAACGGGCTTTGATTGTTCACGGAGGATGGGAAGGCCATCAGCCCGCAGAGGTGGCCGAATTGCTGGCGCGGGAATTGAGAGAGGAACAATTTCAGGTACATCTCTCCGATACGCTGGACAGCTTTCGGGATAAGGAGAAGCTGGCCGACTATCATTTGATTGTCCCGGTTTGGACGATGGGGAAGATCTCCAAGGAACAGCTAGTTCCGCTGCTTGAAACCGTCGAGAGCGGGACCGGTATTGCCGGCTGCCATGGAGGGATGGGAGATTCCTTCCGCAATGAAACTCAATATCAGTTTATGGTCGGCGGTCAATGGGTAGCTCATCCCGGCGGGGACGGAGTTCATTATGACGTGGTCATCACGGAGCCGGAACACCCGATTATGCAGGGGATAGACGATTTTCACGTCTGCTCCGAACAGTATTATATGCACATAGATCCGGCTATCCGGGTGCTCGCCACGACCCGTTTCGGCGAGGTAGAGATGCCTGTTGCCTGGACGAAGAGTTACGCGTGTCCTTGCACTCACTGTGGCGCTACGTGGTCAGACCCCATGGCAGTTCGGTCCACTCCTCTGATTAGCAATTATTTATCTCGCCGCCCATACCATCCCTTGCCGCATCATGCGCAGCACCGGGGGCATGGCGACGATATCCGCCTGGTGGCCCAGCGAGCAATAAAAAACTTTGCCCGCCCGTTGGGAAGAAAAGTGCTGTTGATGTTCATCGGTATACCGGAGATTGTCTGGCGAAACGGTTGAAGTGAAGATTTATAGGGGCAGTGGTCTGATCAATGGGTGGTGCTCGATGTATCTGGTTAATATCCCCTTCGATCAGGTGGCGGAAAATAAGCGCTGGGAGCATTATGCTTGGTGAAAAGCACACGGAGAAGAAAGTTTGGAACTGGAAAAGCGGCAGCGGTCGCATCGTTATCTTCGGATTTCAACCTTCAATAATAAATTCCATAGAAATCTGAGGATAACAGCGATTTGGAAGTCCAACTTGCCTCGAAGTGCCGCGCCTCACCACATAATGAGCCCAACAGAGCGATTGGAAGTCCAAACTTCTCTCGAAGTGCCGCGCCTCACCACACAATGAGTCCAACGGAGCGATTGGAAGTCCAACTTGTCTCGAAGTGCCGCGCCTCACCACACAATGAGTCCAACGGAGCGATTGGAAGTCCAAACTTGCCTCGGAGTGCCGACGAATCACCAAATAATAAGTCCCACAGCGATAGCAAGTCCAAACTTTACGGAGTTCCTGAGAATGCTCGTCCATCGGACAGACACATAAGATTCCTTATAGGAGAGTGGTAAGTTCGTGGAAAAAGTCAAAGTCGGAATTATCGGCTGCGGCAAAATAAGCGGAATCTATATGCAAAATTGCCAATCCTACGATTTGTTGGAGGTGAAGGCCTGTGCGGACCTGGATTTGGAGAGGGCTCGTGCCAAGGCTGAAGAGTATCAAATCCCTGTAGCCTGCACGGTGGAGCAGCTTCTCCAGGATCCGGAAATCGAGATCGTCATCAATTTGACAGTCCCCCAGGCTCATGCGGGTGTCTGCCTGGCCGCTCTGGATGCGGGCAAACATGTCTATGTGGAGAAGCCGTTGGCTGTAACCGTAGAGGATGCCCGGCAAATCTTGGACAAAGCGAAGGAAACCAATCGGCTTGTAGGCTGCGCTCCCGATACATTCCTGGGCGGAGGAATCCAGACGTCCCGCAAGCTGATCGATGACGGCTGGATCGGCCGGCCGTTGGCCGCTTCCGCCTTTATGATGAGCGGCGGACATGAATCCTGGCATCCCGACCCGGAATTCTACTATTTAAAGGGCGGTGGCCCCATGTATGACATGGGACCTTACTATTTGACCGCTCTGATCCACCTTCTCGGACCGATCCGCCGGGTGACCGGTTCCGCCCAAATTTCCTTCGCAGAAAGAAGAATAACGAGCCGGCCCAAATCCGGACAAATTATTCAGGTAGAGGTACCAACCCATGTGACGGGGATTCTTGATTTTGCTTCCGGGGCAGCAGCAACGATGATAACGAGCTTCGATATTTTGGGAGGCTCCGCCCTTCCGAATATTGAAATATACGGCAGTGAAGGAACGATTAGCGTACCTAATCCGAATACTTATGACGGTCCTGTACGGATTCGCAGGAGAGGGGCCAAGGAGTGGAGCGAGGTTCCGCTAACCCACGGCTATACAAGCAACAGCAGGGGGTTGGGGGTATTGGATATGGCTTATGCCATCCGCAGCGGAAGAGCGCATAGGGCAAGCGGCGAGCTGGCCTACCATGTACTGGAAGCCATGCACGGGATACACGAGGCGGCGAGAGAAGGCAAGCACTATGCTATGAAAAGCCGCTGCGATCAGCCGGCCCCATTGCCGCTCGGGCTGCCGGAAAACATGCTGGACCGTTAAATGAATATGTGTACGTACAGCCGATTAGGAGAATCAGTCTCTGTAATCGGCTGTTTATTTTCTGATAGGAGCAGTGAAATAATCTCGAAGACTTTTCAGCAAAACTATTATCGCGGACGGATAATCTACTATTTTTTAAGAGTTAATCATTTTCCCCAATCCAAACTATGTCCGGATTCATAGATTATAGCATTAAGAGAAAAGGAGGTTATTCCGTATGGAGAAAATAATCTCGGAAATGGTAGAGCCGGAAGCTGAAATCAGCAGCAAATCCGGCGGCACTCGTGGAACGGGAGGCAAACGCAAATCCGGCGGCACTCGTGGAACGAGCGGCAAACACAAAAGTAAACACAAAAGTAAACACAAAACAAGCGGCACTCGCGGTACTCACGGCAAACACAAAACAGGAGACGAACACAAAAGTAAACACAAAAAAGGCGGCACCCACGGAACTCGTGGTACCCACGGTACTCACGGTAAGCACTGGTAAACGGCAGCTTGTTGCCCGTCAAGGATCAGATCAATCCGGACTGAGGAACCGCCGGCTAACCTGGCGGTTCTTGGGCATTGGCCGTTTCCCGGGATACCGACTATGCATACAGTGATTAGCAGAAGCCTATCTGACCAAGATAGGCTTTACTTAATTTTCCCTGCATACAGTCTCTAAGACATAAGAGAGCTGCTGCAGCTTTTACGTATGCTTGGTAAAATTCGCTGCGAGTATCCGGAAAAGGGTGAATGACTCATGACTATGCCGGTAAGACAAATTATGATCAGTGACAGCTCGTGGAAATGGCTGCATAAGGATGTATGGAGCGATCAGTTTGCTGAAGCCTTTTACAAAAAGTCGGGAAAATGGGTGCCGATTAAAATCCGGGTAAGAGGAGGTCATACGCGGACCTATCCCAAAAAATCTTACGAAATCCGCAGTAAAGGGCGCACCGTTCATTTGAACGCCGAATTCGACGATCCGTCGATGATCCGCAATGCCTTGTCCTTCCGTTTCTTTGAACAGATCGGGGTTCCGAGCCCGAGGACGAGCTTCTCCCTGCTGGAGATTAATCGGAAGAACAGGGGGGTCTATCTGGAAATCGAGGCGGTGGACCGGGCGTTCTTCAGAAGAAGGAAGATTCCGTTCCAATCCCTGTTTTATGCTACGAATGATGACGCCAATTTCGGGTTGATCAGCCCGGAGACGAATCGCAGCAAATCGTCACTTTTTGACGGGTACCATCTAATCATCGGCGGCGAAGAGGATCGAAACCGGCTTAAGTCTTTTATTTCCAATCTCAATTCTCTGGGCAAAAAAGAACTATGGACTTATTTATCTACAAATCTGGATATTGACAATTATTTGCGCTGGTTAGCCGGTGCGGTACTGACGGGAAATTACGACGGGTTTAATCAAAATTACGCTCTTTATTGGCATAAAAAACGCCGCTGCTTCCGAATCATCCCTTGGGATTATGAAGGAACCTGGGGAAGAGACAGCTACGGCAAATATTTCGGCAGCCGTCCGGTGCCGATTACCGGAAGAAATACGTTAACCCACAAGCTGCTGGCTTATCCTTCCGTGCGCAAGCGCTACAAAGCCATCCTCCGTCAAATCCTTAAAAGCTCTTTTACAACCAGAAAGCTGTCCCCTCTCATTAATCAGCTCCATGGAAGCATAAGCAAATATGTGGAAAACGACAAGACCCGCGAACATTCCCCGCAGCAGTTTCGCCGTGAGCGGAATTTTATTAAGCAGTATATTAAGAAAAGGAGAAAAGTCATCCTTGAGGAAATGGCCAAGCTGTAATAGCAGTGAACAAAGGGACGGCTCGTAATCTTAATGAACTGTAAGCGAGTGTCGGCTGCTTCATGACCGCTCTCTGGAGGAAGAGCGGACGATCAGCTCCGGGGGCAGAATGATTTTGCGGTAATCCTCCCCGGATTTGTCCTGAATCCGTTCGATGAGCAGCTGAATGCCCAGCGCCCCAAATTGATAAGCCGGCTGAGCCGCCACGGTTAGAAAAGGATCAATGACCGAGCTTTCGCCCAAATCATCGAAACAGACGACGGAAATCTGTTCGGGAACCGGAATTCCTCTAGCCCGCAGAGCACGAATAACTCCTATCGCCAAAAAATTGTTAGCCGCAAAGATCGCCGTAGGAGGATCGTCCAGTTGAAGCAGTTCATCCAGCGACGAATCGTCCGCGAAAGGCTTGTAGCCGAATTCCGCCACCAGCCGGTCATCGTAAGGAAGATCGTTCAGCTTGAGAGCTTCTTTGTACCCGGCAAGTCGATGGCGTGCGGTTGAGACCTGAAGAGCTCCGTTAATCAGAGCAATTCGCTTATGACCAAGAGAGATGAGATGCTCGACGAGCTTGCGCGCCCCATCCTTGCTGTCCCCGAGCACCATGTCGGTTTCGAAGCCGGGAACCTCCCGATCGAGCAGCACTAGCGGAATATTGTGCTTGCGGAGAGTGTTCAGATGCTCCAGAGAGCCGTCTCCCGCCGGGGCAAACAATACGCCGTCCACCCGGGCCGTCAGCATCATGTCAACATATTCCTTCTCCTTGATCAAGTTTTCATCACTATTGCCGAACAGCAGCTTATACCCGCACCGCTTGGCCGCATCCTCCGCTCCCCGGGCAAGCGTTGTATAGAACGGATTCGTAATATCGGTAATGAGAAGGGACAAAATTTTTGTTTCCTGCAGCACGAGGCTTCTCGCCATCGAATTAGGAACGTAATTCATCTCTTCCATGATTCGTTTGACCTTCATCCGGGTTTTTTCGCTGATGCGCCCGGTGTTATTGATAACTCTGGATACCGTCATGGCGGAGACGTTCGCTTTTTTGGCTATATCGTAGATTGTGACCACTCATTCTCGTCCTTTTACTTTAAGATTAACGATATTTTATCACACTGGGGAACTGAAGTTAATCAATGGCCTGCAATAACCCCTTTGATTATAGGCTTTTTTTCTAAGAGTCGCCAATACGTCCCTCGCCATTGAATCGGTTACGGCTGCAAGTGTCGGCTCCATTCAAGGAATTTTCGTTAACCCGAAAATAAGGATTGACAGCTCGAAGTGGTATTGTTATTTTGGAGTTATCGATAACATTCCAATCGAGAGAGGATTGATGATTATGGCAGGACCCATTCAGGCCGGAGCGGAAGCGCTGGTCATGGATGCCAAGGATCATGTGGCTACGGCTATCAAGGATTTGAAGCCGGGGGATCGGATTACGTATCTTGCGGCTAATGACGTTCATTCGTTAACCATTATGGAAGCGATTCCGTTCGGGCATAAGGTGGCGATTGTTCCTATCCCTGCAGGCACGCACGTCTGCAAATACGGAGAAGTTATCGGGCGGGCGACCGGTGACATCGCCAAGGGATGTCATGTTCATGTCCATAATGTGGAAGGGATACGCGGACGCGGAGATCAAGCACAAGCTGCGGGAGGGACGGGAGTATGAGTACATTTATGGGGTACCGGAGAGCGAACGGAGAGGCAGGGATACGCAACCATCTGCTGATTATTCCGACCGTAATTTGTTCTAACCAGGTGTGCAGCAGAATAGCTCAGCTAGTTCCGGATACGGTAGCGATTCCTCATCAGCATGGATGCAGTCAAATTGGTGCGGACAAGGAACGGACATTTAATGTTTTGGCAGGCACAGGCCGTAACCCTAACGTCGGAGGGGTTATCATTGTAAGTCTCGGCTGCGAAGTGGTGGACCCGATTGCTCTGGCGGAGGCCATTAAGGTTACCGGTAAACCTGTAGAGGTGTTTGATATTCAATCGGTCGGGGGATCGGTGAAGGCTATCCAGCATGGAACCAAGCTGGCGAAGCGGATGCGGCAGGAGCTGGACCGCCAGGAGAAGGTCGAGATTCCGCTCAGCGAGCTGAAGGTAGGGGTAAAATGCGGAGGCTCTGACGCGACCTCCGGACTTGCCTCGAATCCGGCGCTCGGCGTGGCTGCGGACCGTCTGATTCAACAGGGAGGCAGCATTGTCATCGGCGAGACGACGGAAATTATCGGGGCGGAGCATGTGCTTGCCGGCAGGTGCAGGACTCCAGAGATATCGGAGCAGCTATATCATATCGTTAACCGGTTCGAGAAGGAAGTCGAGCGGATGGGAGCTGATATGCGCGGGGGAAATCCGAGCCCCGGCAATATTGCCGGCGGCCTGACGACGATCGAGGAGAAATCGCTTGGCTGCATCAGCAAGTGCGGTACGGCGCCGATCGAGGGAGTCATTGAGTATGCCGAGCAGATTCCCGGCCAGGGTCTTTACTTTATGGATTCGCCCGGCAACGATATCGAGTGTGTCTCCGGAATGGCCGCAGGCGGAGCACATATCGTCTGCTTCACTACCGGGCGGGGCACGCCAACCGGATCCGCTGTCGTGCCGGTGATCAAGATTACGGGTAACAAGCAGATGTATGAGCGGATGACCGACAACATGGACGTTGACGTCAGCGATATGCTGACAGGAACGCTGAGTCTGGAGGAAGCCGGGGAACGCATCTGGGAGGAAATTCAGGAGGTCAGTCGGGGCAAGCTGACGAAGGCAGAAATACTGGGGCACCAGGAATTCAGTATTAACCGGATCGGTCCGAGCCTATAGCCGGACAGAAGCTTTTTGCCCAATGAGGTGTTGAAGCAAAAGGCAGGCGAAGGCGGAAGCATGAAGCCGGGGCTGCTGAAAGCTGCCGGGAAAAGCTTAGTTGATTCACGGAATTATAGATAAAAGCCCGCGACGATTGAGGGCCAGTATTCATGTTTTCATTGCTATACCTGCGGAAGGGGAGAATAAAGTGAAAAGATTGGAAAAGCGAATTGCGCTCGTCACTGGAGGCAGCCGCGGTATCGGAGAGGCTATCGTGCTTAGATTGGCTGAAGAAGGGGCGGACGTGGCCATCAATTATACGTCCGACCGGTCCCGCGAGCTGGCAGAAGCCATCAAGGCCAAGGTGGAAGCTCTAGGCTCAAGAGCAATGGTAGTGCAGGCCGATGTCGGCCGTAAAGATCAGGTTCTGGAGATGTTCGAGCAGGTCGAGCAGGAGCTTGGCGAGGTGGAAATTTTGGTAAACAATGCCGGAATTGCTCCGTTTGAGCCCTTTTTGAAGATAAAGGAAGAAACCTGGGACCGCACTTATAACACTAATGTCAAATCGATTTTCCTCTGCTCGCAGAGGGCGGCGGAGAAAATGGTGAATAAACGGTACGGGAAAATCGTCAATGTCCTGTCGACGGCCAGTCTGATGGTGACGAGCCCGGTCATTCCCCATTATCAATCCTCGAAGGCAGCCGCTCACATGCTGACCAAAGGAATGGCGATCGAGCTCGGCAAATATAACATTAATGTGAATGCGGTAGGCCCAAGCACGGTCGATACCGATATGTGTACCGATTATTTGGCCGATCCTTCTATCCGCCAGAAGGAGATTGAAGCGAATCCGATGAAGAGACTGGGTACGGCTAAGCAGATCGGTGACGCTGTTGTTTTCTTGGCGTCCGAGGAAGCGATGCAGGTGAACGGCCATTTGCTGATGGTGGACGGCGGATTGACTGTCAAAGCCGCGCAGCCGGAAGATCATATGGAAAGATAAGAAAGTCGTGCGGTGGGAGAATTCGCTGCCTATGGAGCGAGGCAGAAGGATATGGATCCGTTGATGGCGGCGTCTTTGAGAGGGAGGATGAAGGATGACGGCAAGATGGCAGTACAGGACGACAACGGAGACCGATGTCCTGGCGGATTGGGGCGAGCAAGGCTGGGAGCTGGTCAGTGTGGTATTGGTAGACGGGCGGGAAAAGCTCTATTTCAAGAAGCCCGCCCCATCCATACGCGAGCAGATTACGCTGGAGCAACGAAACCAGGTCATCGGTGGCGGCAAGGAGGATGAACGGAAATGAAGAAAAGCGGAATTCTCCATCCGGAATTGAGCCGGATTTTGGCGGAAACCGGCCACACCGACCTGATCACAATTAGCGATAAAGGATTCCCGGTGCCTACGTCCGTAGAAAGGCTGGACCTGGCGCTGGTGGATGATCTGCCCACCGTCATGGATGTTCTGCAGGCCGTGAACCGGGAGTTTATTATTGATCGAATCATCGTCACGGAAGAAATGCTTGCGGCCAGCCCTGAGCGCTTCGCGGCTATGCAGCAAATCGTTCCCGGGGTCGGCTGGACCATTGTGCCTCATGTCAGATTCAAGGAGATTTGTCCGGAATCCAGGGCTGTCATTCGTACAGGGGATACGACGCCCTATGCCAATATTATGATCGTATCGGGGTGAAGGGCGGTGAGTAAGCCGGAGCCCGTGCATGTGCGGTACATATTATAAACGGAGTCAGGAGGTATAACGATGAGATTGAAGGACAAAGTGTGTCTGATTACCGGATCCGGTTCGGGAATCGGGCAAAGCACCGCCCTGTTATTCGCCAGGGAGGGCGCACTCGTAATCGTTAACGATCTGGATGAGGAGAAGGGCCGGGAGACCGTCAAGCAAATTACAGCAGACGGCGGGGAAGCTATCTTCCAGAAGGCGGATGTGACGAGCCCCGAGGAAGTTAAGGCTATGGTTGCTCAGGGGATAGCCAAATGGGGAAGGATTGACGTGTTGTTCAACAACGCCGGCATCAGCGGAGTCGGCGCTCTCCATGAGGTGGAGCCGGAGAATTGGGACAAGGTGATGAGCATTAATATCAAGGGAGTATATCTGCCCTCTAAATATGTGCTGCCGCATATGATGGAGCGCAAGGAAGGCTCGATTATTAACATGTCTTCCTGTATTGCCGAAATCGGCTTGGCCCGGCGCGCTTCTTATGCAGCGACCAAAGGTGCGGTTCTGGCTCTGACGAAATCGATGCAGGTCGATTATGCCCCGTATAACATTCGGGTCAACGCGCTCTTGCCCGGTACGATTCTGACACCGTTCGTCGAGAATTATTTGCGGACGTCTTATGACGATCCGGAAGCGGCTATCGCATCGCTTAAGACACGCCAGCTCAGCGGCGAGCTGGGAAGGCCGGAGGATGTGGCCAAGGCCGCCTTGTTCCTGGCATCGGACGAATCGAAGTTTATGATGGGCTCTCCCCTATATATTGACGGTGGAGTCGTGTTTGGCAAAAATGCATAGGAAAGAGTTACTCTTGTAGCCGGGAGGGATTAGATTGCAAGAGGTTATAATTGACCCCGCGTTAAACAGGAACAGGCTTTGGTATCGTCAGCCGGCCGCCCAATGGGTCCAGGCGATTCCGATCGGCAACGGCAAGCTCGGCGGGATGATATTCGGCAGAGTGGCCGAGGAGAAAATCCAACTGAACGAGGATTCAGTCTGGTACGGGGGACCGATGGAGAGAGACAACCCCGACGCACCGGCGCATCTTGCGGAAATCCGCAGACTGTTGTTCGCGGGACGGCCCGAGGAAGCTGAACGGCTGGCGCGAATGGCGCTAACCTCGTCACCCAAATATTTCGGTCCCTATCAGCCGCTGGGCGATTTGAATTTATATTTTTCCGGCCAGCAAGGGAAAGTAGAGGATTACCGGAGAGAGCTCGATATGGATGCGGGGGTGGCCCGGGTCGAATATACGATCGGCCAGGTGAACTATACCCGCGAGCTGTTTTGCAGTGCCGTAGACGACGTGATGGTTATCCGGCTGCTCTGTGACAAGCCCGGAGGATTAACGCTCAGCGCGAATCTTAGCCGGCGGCCCTTCGACCGCGGAACGGTCTCGATTGGCGATGATTCGATCGCGATGGCGGGGCAATGCGGCCCGGACGGGATCGAATATTGTGCGGCACTGCAAGCAGTCAGCGATGGCGGAAGAGTGCGGGTTGTCGGGGATTTCCTCGCGGTTGAGGAAGCGGACTCGATTACGCTCTATCTCGCAGCGGCAACGACATACCGCCATGAGCAGCCGCTGGAAGTATGCCGCGGAAGGTTGAAATCCGCCGCGAATACGGCCTATCCAGAGCTGCGCAGCCGGCATGAGCAGGATCACCGTGCTTTATTCCGGAGAGTGGAGCTGCGGCTGGCTGATCCGGAGGATGCCAGCAGGAGGTCTTCCATGCCTACGGATGAACGATTGGAGCGGGTTCAGGCCGGGGAACCGGATCATGGCTTGATCGAGCAGTTTTTTCAATTCGGCCGTTATCTGTTAATGGCCAGCTCCCGCCCCGGCTCGCTTCCGGCCAATCTTCAGGGCATCTGGAACGATAATTTTACCCCGAGCTGGGAATCGAAATATACGATTAATATTAATACGGAGATGAATTATTGGCCCGCCGAGGTGTGCAACTTGGCGGAATGCCACGCGCCGCTTTTTGACTTAATCGACCGCATGAAGGCCAGCGGGCGCCGAACGGCATCCCGAGTGTACGGGGCTAGAGGCTTCGTCGCTCATCACAACACCAATTTGTGGGGGGACACGGCCATGGACGGAGCCATTCTCTCCTCCATTATTTGGCCGATGGGCGCGGCTTGGCTGTCGCTCCATCTATGGGAGCATTACCGCTATGGGCTGGACAAAAATTTCCTTGCGCAGCGGGCCTATCCCACGCTTAAGGAGGCATGCGAGTTTTTCCTCGATTATTTGGTCGAGGATGAGCAGGGCCGTCTGGTGACCGGCCCGTCCCTGTCGCCGGAGAACAAATATTTGGCTGCCGGCGGCAGCCAAGGCGTACTATGCATGGGGCCGTCGATGGATTCGCAAATATTGTACGCCCTCTTTACAGCGTGTATAGAAGCGGCAGAAATTTTGCATGAGGACGAGTCGTTCCGCCAACAGCTTCAAGCAGCGAGAAGCCGTCTCCCGCAGCCGCAAATCGGAAAGCACGGGCAAATTATGGAGTGGCTTCACGATTACGACGAACCGGAGCCCGGGCACCGGCATATTTCACAATTGTTCGCGCTCCATCCCGGGGAACAAATCAACGCTCGCCAGACGCCGGATTGGGCCGTTGCGGCGAGACGGACGTTAGAGCGAAGGCTGGCCCATGGGGGCGGGCATACCGGGTGGAGCCGGGCATGGATCGTCAACTTCTGGGCGCGGCTGGAAGATGCTGAGCAAGCTTATCAGCATCTCTATGCGCTTCTGGCCCAATCGGTGCTGCCGAATCTGTTCGGCAATCATCCGCCGTTCCAGATCGACGCCAACTTCGGCGGAACGGCCGCAGTTGCCGAGATGCTCCTGCAATCGCACGGAGGAGAGCTGCGGCTGCTGCCTGCCTTGCCGGCTGCATGGGCAGACGGCCATATCCGCGGCTTGCGGGCGCGAGGCGGCTTCGAGGTGGATCTGGAATGGGCCGCAGGCCGCTTGACCCGAGCCATCCTCCGCTCCAATGCGGGCAGCCGCTGCACTCTGCGCAGCGATCAACCGTTGGTGGTCCATAGCGCGGGGCAAATCATCAGCACAGTCTCGCCGGAAGCCGCCTTATATGCTTTCGACACGCAGGCCGGGAGTGAATACGAGGTATTGGCTGCCGAATAACGGGTTCGTCTGATGATGAAAAGTTCCTGCGGAAAAGGGTGAGTGGCTCCTGGGCGGGAAAATTACTGTCAAAAAAAGGGGAAATAGCTCAAAGACGAGCAAAAGTACATTAAAATCAGGCCCTTTTTCCAAAAAAGGGCGAAAGACGATCAAAAGTGCATTTCTTTTTGATAAAATGGAGCGATTTCGCCAAAATCGCTCCGAAGACCTGCACAATTGCTCTAGAATAAGTCACTTGGCCGCTTTTGCGGGAAAAGACATGCACAATTGCTCTAGATCAGGGCGAGACGCGCCTTTTCCGAAAAGACGTGCACAATTGCTCTAGATCGGGGCGTGGCGCCGCTTTGTCGAGGGAAGACGTGCACAATTGCTCTAGAATAGGCCACTCGCCGCCTCTTCCGATGGCGTAAAGTATTCTGTGTACCAAGATTTGGAGCCTTCACAGGCGACAAAAAAGTAGGGTATTCTCGGGATTG
>NZ_JBQCLK010000042.1:0-59933 GCF_051966115.1 Paenibacillus sp. SAFN-117 | reverse complement strand
GCCGTAAAATAATTATAGCGTACAACCCTATTTTCATCATCTGATGGTGCCGCGGTCAGCAGCATGGGGGTCTACCTGGAAAAACTACAGTTAGAATGGGCAACTTTGGGCGAAACGGCTGTTTTGGCGCAAACTAACTGTAGGTTTTCCATTTAATATTCCTATTTCCCCCGAATATAGAAAATTAACTGGATGAAATCCATTTAGACGCTCATGCCTCTGGCTGTGGCACCATCAGATAATGGAAATAAATGGATTTTTTAAGGTAGTTTTCAAATTTCACACTAATGAAGGTAGCGTCACAAAGCTTGTGTAAGCTGGCGGGGTTATCCAGCTCCTGGACAGCCCGGCCGGGACGATGAATAAGAAATATTTAAAGCTCGGTGGAAGACGCAGCCCAAGCGAAGGCGCGGGAAGCGGGTTTTTATCTGCTTCCGGGTCATCCATCCGGATAACGTTCCGCAAACAGATCATAATGAAGCACGATTTTCAGGCTTAGTGCCAATAAAAATGGACGCCATCCCCTATAGCTGTGATTTAAAATTTTGGTGCATCATCAAGCTATTTCTTTGTTTAGAATGGTTTATTGACACTTCCACTTAACCAAACAAAGCGGTGTTGTTCTGTCAAGACCCTATTATTTCGGGGCATTTTCCTTTATCTATAAGGGATCCCCGTCAATCTGAGTCTGCGAAAGTTGAGTTTAGAATAAGTACTTGAACCGGACAAATTTCGAGGCCGCCTGCCTAGATAGGAAGGGACACAGACGTGATCATTGGAGTCGGGACCGATATTATTGAAATTGCGAGAGTACGGAAGCTGATGGAGGAGCCATCGGGCCCCCGCTTTGTAGAGCGGGTTCTTACTCCCGATGAGCGAAAGCTGGCCGAACAGCGTCAGGCCAGGCTCCATGAATATGTAGCCGGACGCTTCGCCGCCAAGGAGGCTGTGGCGAAGGCTTTGGGCTGCGGGATAGGCAGACAGGTAGGCTTTCAGGACATCGGGGTGCTTCCCGATTCGAACGGGCAGCCGCAATGCCGATTGTCGGAGGCTTCATTAACCCGGTTGGGCCTGGCAAATATACAGATCCATCTAAGCATCTCCCATAGCGAAACTATGGCGACGGCTTTTGCGGTAATCGAAAGGGCGGAGTGACGGCACATAACGG
Organism: Paenibacillus sp. SAFN-117; assembly: GCF_051966115.1. Lineage (NCBI taxonomy): Bacteria > Bacillati > Bacillota > Bacilli > Caryophanales > Paenibacillaceae > Paenibacillus > Paenibacillus sp. SAFN-117. Next base: position 58,765 of record NZ_JBQCLK010000042.1, on the reverse strand, counting down.
ACAGGCCGGTATTCGTCGGGGCAGGAAGACCGGGGTACGAGCATAGGGAATCCCGTAAGCTTGCCGATCAAGCAGATAAAACCTCCATCCGCTAAATAAGCGGGGTGGAGGTTTTAATGAAGGATCAAGCGCCCTTCTACTTCTTGGTAGACAACCAATCGGCCAATGCATCGATTTGATCGGCGCTCAGAGTGTTCTTGAAGGCGGTCATCCCGTTGCCGCCGTTCTCGATTTTGGTCGCGATCTGATCCTTGGACAGCTTGCCGCCGACCTTCGTCAGGTTCGTATTGCCTCCAAGCTTTCCTTCCAGATTAGCTCCATGACATGCTATACAGTGCTGCTTAAACAATGCTTCCGCATCGACGGTGGTCGCCGGCTGCTTTCCGGTTTCCCCGTTAGGTGCTCCCGGGGCAGGGCTTGCGGTTCCGGCATCGTCCTTCTTGCCGGCGCAAGCAGCCAAAGCGGCTATAAGCAGCAGACAGAAGATAAAGACCATCACTTTTTTCATTATCTTGTTCATCCCCTTATCTATGTTAATCATCCATTCACGATAAGCTTAAGGTTTCCATTCTCCTTGTGCTTCATTCATGAAAGAGGACGGGGTTAATAACATGGACCAGGCTCATTCACCCGTATGACATAAGGAATTTCGATCCAATCCCGATAAGGTTGCTTAGTTACGGAAATTAAAGTAAATACTACCGGAATGATATCTATAAGTTTAGATGAAACTTGCTTTCTATGCTAAAATACTATACAGCAAAGCAACGAGACTAACGGGGGATAGCTGCAATGCGGCCGTGCCCTTGCGGGAGGCGTGACTGTGGAGCGGATAGTCGATATGGTCGAGCATCAAGTGATCGCTGCGGTTCGGTCGGAGGAAGAATTGGCGGAGGCTCTCGGCAGCCGGGTAAATGTTATTTTTCTGCTGATGGGCTCGATAGGCAATCTGCAGGAGCTGGTCACCAAAGTAAGAGACAGCGGCCGGCGTGTGTTTGTTCACCTCGATTTCATTGAAGGGATTGCCTCGGACCGGAGCGGGGTTCAGTATATAGCAAACCATATTCATCCGGACGGGATTCTCTCCACGCGCAATCATTTGATCGGGATGGCCAAGGAAAACGGGATGAAAGCCATTCAACGGCTTTTTCTGATTGACAGCACGGCGATTCGCAATGGGATGAAAGCGATTCGCTCATCGGGCGCGGATGCGGTGGAGATCATGCCCGGCCTGATGCCCAAGGTGATTCGCGAGCTGACCGAGATGACGGAATTGCCGATTATTGCCGGCGGACTGATTAGGGAAGAGGAAGAGGTCCACGAAGCTCTGAAGGCAGGGGCGCTGGCCGTTTCGGTAGGCGAACCGGATCTGTGGCAAATGAAGTTATAGACAACGGAAAAGCGCTAAGCTATAATGAAATTAACGATGCATAAAGCTATGGGCGGAGACGATAAGAGAACCCTTTGCTGAACTTGCACCTTTATTTAGGTGTACAGTTTGAGCCAAAGGGTTTTTTGTATTTTCTCCGCTCCGCAAATAATAGAGAACAAAGGGGGAAATACAGCGATGAGTCAAACATTTTCGGCATTGAAACGTTCGGAAATTCTGGAAGCGATGCAGGCGGAGAAGCAGGACGTGCTGATTATCGGCGGAGGGATTACCGGTGTGGGCACAGCTTGGGACGCCAGCCGGCGGGGCTTGAAAACAGCGCTGGTCGAAATGAACGATTTCGCATGGGGAACGAGCAGCCGTTCCACGAAGCTGGTTCACGGCGGGCTGCGGTATTTGAAGCAGGGTGAGGTTAAGCTGGTCATGGAGGTCGGCAGGGAACGGGCGCTTCTGCACCGCAATGCGCCGCATATCGTTATTCCCGCTCCGATGCTGCTCCCCGTTTATAAAGGAGGCACTTATGGTTACCTGGCCTCCTCCGTCGGGTTGTACGTCTATGATTTGCTGGCGGGAGTGAAGAGAAAAGAACGCCGCAAAATGTTCAACCGGGAGAAAACGATGGAGATCGAGCCTCTGTTCAAGACAGAAGGGCTGAAAGGCTCGGGATACTATTACGAATACCGGACGGACGACGCCCGGCTGACGATGGAAATTGCCAAATGCGCCAACCGGAACGGGGCGAAGCTGGTCAATTATGCGAAAGCGGAACAATTCCTGTATGACAACGGCAAAGTGGTGGGCGTCAGGGTAACCGATCAATTAACCGGAGAGAGCTACGATCTGTATGCGAAGAAAATCGTGAACGCAGCCGGGCCTTGGGTGGATAAGGTCAGAGAAAAGGACCATGCCATCGTCGGCAAGAGAATGCTGCTGACCAAAGGAGTGCACCTGGTCGTCGATTATTCGAAGCTTCCCATTCGGCAGGCGGCCTATTTCGATGTTCCCGACGGCCGGATGATCTTCGTCATTCCCCGGGACGGTAAGACATATATTGGAACGACGGACACGTTCTACAAGGATGCCATTGAAGAGCCGCGGACAACGGATGCCGACCGCGATTACTTGATCGATGCAGTGAATGCCGCGTTCCGAAACGTGAAGCTGAAGGCTTCGGACGTCGAGTCGATGTGGTCCGGTCTCCGCCCGCTTATCCACGAAGATGGGAAGAAGCCGTCCGAGGTATCCCGGAAGGACGAAATTTTTGTAGCCGAATCGGGTCTTATTACGATTGCCGGCGGTAAACTGACCGGCTTCCGCAAGATGGCGGAGAAGGTGGTCGATCTGGTCGCCAAGCAGCTTGGCGCAGAGGAAGGGACCAGCTACCCTCCATGCAGTACGGATCAGGAGGTCATCAGCGGCGGGGAAACCGGCGGCGTAAGCTACGAGGAATACAAGGAGCGGATTATCCGGGAAGGAGAGGGGCTCGGATTGGCGCGGGAAACGGCCGCTTATCTGTATTCCCGTTATGGCTCCAACACTCCTGTCATTTATAACAAAATCCGCGAGTGGGAGAAGGAAGCTGCGCTAGATGTGGAGCAGAAGGCGCTCATTGCCGAGGTGCATTACTGCATCGAGCATGAGATGGCCGCATCGGCTGTTGATTTTATCGTCCGGCGCACCGGATTGATGTTCTTTAACGTGAAACGCGCCCGGGAAATCAGCGAATCGGTGCTTCATATTATGGCCGATCGCCTGGCTTGGGACGAAGCGGAGACCGAACGGCAGAGAGAGCGGTTGAACAAAGCGTTCGAAACGGTACGGGCGGTTCCTGCCAAATCCTATCCTGGACAGTAAGAAGGACAGAGGCCCGGACGGGGCTGGCTGCAAGGTTTGCCAGCCCTTGACCGGCTTGAAGTATGTTAGAATGGATATATAGGAATTCATGATCTTTTTTTTCGAAAGCGGGAGGGGTACAATGCCGAAACAATATATTCTAGCGCTGGATCAGGGGACGACAAGCTGCAGGGCTATTCTCTTCGACCGTTCGGGGCAAGGGGTGGCCATGGCTCAGAAGGAGTTTACCCAGCATTTTCCGCAGACGGGTTGGGTAGAGCATGATGCGGAAGAAATATGGCGGGTGCAGCTGGAGGTTATACGGGAGGCCGCTGCTCAGGTGAAGGCGGAAGATATTGCCGGTATCGGGATTACGAACCAACGGGAAACCACTGTTGTTTGGGATCGGGAAACCGGGAAGCCTTTACATCGGGCCATCGTCTGGCAGTGCCGGAGGACGGCCGATCTGTGCGATCAGTTGAAAGCGGATGGCTGGGAGGAGAAAATCCGCCAGAAGACGGGGCTTGTGACCGATCCGTATTTCTCGGGCACCAAGCTGCAATGGCTGCTGATGAATCATCCGCACATCCGGGAGAAGGCTGATTCCGGCCAAGCGTTGTTCGGAACGATCGATAGCTGGCTCATCTGGAATTTGACCGGGGGGAAGATTCACGTTACGGACATATCGAATGCATCCCGGACCATGCTGTTTAACATTCATGAACGGGATTGGGATGATGAAATCCTGCAGCGCCTGTCTATTCCGCGCAGCATGCTGCCTGAAGTGAAATCGTCCAGTGAGGTATATGGCTATACTTCTTTGCTGGGAGACGGGATCGACATTCCTATTGCGGGAGCGGCTGGCGATCAGCAAGCGGCGCTGTTCGGTCAGGCGTGTTATTCCGCAGGAATGGCCAAGAATACTTACGGAACCGGTTGCTTTATGCTCATGAATACCGGTCCGAAGCCTATCGCTTCCCGCAAAGGTCTGCTCACTACCGTGGCTTGGGAAATCGACGGGCAAATTGAATATGCGCTGGAAGGAAGCGTCTTCACGGCCGGGGCGGTCATTCAATGGCTGCGCGACGGTTTGGGGATCGTGGAACGGGCCTCCGACAGCGAGCAAGCGGCAATGTCCGTTCCGGATACGAACGGCGTTTACTTCGTACCGGCCTTCACCGGCCTGGGAACCCCTTACTGGAATCCTCACGCCAGGGGCATGATTACGGGATTAAGCCGGGGAACGGAGAGGGCGCATTTGATTCGTGCGGCGCTGGAAGCCATTGCTTATCAGTCGGCGGAAGTGCTGAGCGTCATGGAAGAGGAGTCCGGCATCAGCCTGCAGCAGCTTAAGGTGGATGGCGGTGCGGTGCAAAATAACTTCCTGATGCAATTCCAGGCGGACATTATCGGAACAGAGGTCTTGCGGCCCAAGGTGCAGGAAACCACCGCGTTGGGCGCCGCATTCCTGGCCGGCCTGGCCGTAGGCTTATGGAAGGATAAAGAGGAATTGAAATCAATTTGCGCCCAGGACGGACATTTCGTTCCCGAGATGGGGGAAGAAGAACGTCAGGCCAAATTTGCCGGCTGGAAGAAGGCGGTTGCCTATCAAGTCGGCTGACGGCACGGCAATCATAAATTATATGGACGCCGTCCCCTTGTAAGAGCGCGATTAGGGGACGGCGACAGGAGCCCGGGACAGAGGCGGCAAGGGGCCTTTGTCCCGGGATTTTTCTTTGTCAACACTTCCGGCGGTATTACCATTTCTCCGAAACAAGCTTCGCTTGGGTGAACAAGAGCAGGTAATCGCGCCCGCCCGCTTTGGAGTCGGTACCGGACATATTGAATCCGCCGAACGGATGGACGCCGACGAGCGCGCCGGTGCATTTGCGGTTGAAGTATAGGTTGCCGCAGTGCATATGGCGCCGGGCGTATTCCAGATGCTCGCGGTTCCGGCTGAACACCGATCCGGTCAGGCCATACTCGGTATTGTTGAATATATCGACCGACTGCTTGAAATCATCCGCCTTGCAGACGGCAAGCACCGGGCCGAAAATTTCCTCCTGCATGATGCGGGCATTCGGCAGTACGTCCGCGATTACGGTCGGCTGCAAATAGTAGCCGTCGCCTTCCGCGATGTCTCCCCCGGCGACCAGGTGCCCTTCCCCCGCACCGATATCCATGTATTCCCGAATTTTGTTATAGGCGCTCTCATCGATAACCGGTCCGATCGGATGGTTTTCTTCCGGCAGGCCGACGGTTAATTGCTTCGTCTTCTCGACGATATGCCGGAGCACCTCTTCATACAGATCCTGATGGATGATGGCGCGGGAGCCGGCGGAGCACTTCTGCCCCTGGAAGCCGAAGGCGGATGCGACGATCGCGTCCGCAGCCTCCGCAGGATCGGCGCCGCTGTCCACGACAATGCCGTCCTTGCCGCCCATCTCGGCGATCAGCCGCTTGATCCAGATCTGGCCTGCCGCCGGGCGCGCAATCCGCTCGTTAATCCGCAATCCGACATCGCGGGAGCCCGTGAACGAGACGAAGCGGGTGCGCGGATGATCTACGAGCAGGTCGCCGATCTCTCCTCCGGAGCCGGGGACGAAATTCAGCACGCCGGCCGGCAGCCCCGCTTCTTCCATCAGCTCGACGAATTGGGCTGCAATGACCGGCGATGCCGAAGCCGGCTTGAGCACGACCGCATTGCCTGCGACGAGAGCGGCGCAGGTCATACCGGCCATGATGGCGAGCGGGAAATTCCATGGCGGTATGACGACGCCGACGCCGAGCGGGATGTAGGTCAGCCGGTTGTCCTCGCCAGGAAGCGGGGTCAACGGCTGCGGCTGGGCGAGGCGGATCATCTCCCGGCCGTAGAACTCCAGGAAGTCGATCGCCTCGGCGACGTCGGCATCCGCCTCGGCCCAATTCTTCCCGACTTCATACACAAGCCAGGCGGAGAACTCGAACTTGCGCCGGCGGATGAGAGCGGCCGCCTTGAACAAATAGCCCGCCCGAACCTCCGGGGCGACATGCTGCCAATCCCGGAACGCGGCATCCGCAGCGGCAATCGCCTGGTTCGCCAGATGAGCGTCGGCCTGGGCGACATAGCCGACGATCTGTTTGACTCGCCCGGGGTTGACGGATACGATGCTTCTGTCGGTCATGATCTTCCGGCCGTTGATACGAAGCGGATAGGTGCGCCCCAACCGGGCACGGACGTTCTCCAGCGCGGCAAGCATCGCCTGCCGATTATGTTCCTGCTTGAAATCGGTAAACGGTTCGTTGCGGTATTCCGCCATCGTCATACCCAATCCCTCCAATATGATTATTATGAAATATGAATAATACCTACGATTTGAAGAGAGACTTCAGCACAAAACCTACGTTCGCCGGCCGTTCCGCCAAGCGGCGCATGAAATAGCCGTACCAATCGTTCCCGAATGGAACGTATACCCGCATCTTATATCCTTCATTTGCGAGATCGTGCTGCGCCTGGGTGCGAATGCCGTAGAGCATCTGAAATTCAAATTGGCTTCGCGGGATTTGACGCTCTTCGACGAAGTGCTTGACATGCTGAATGATGGCATCATCATGGGTGGCAATAGCGGCATAGTCACCATTGCCGAGATGCTGCTCGATGATCCGGATGAAATTGCGGTCAACGTCTGCCTTATTCGGGTAGGCGACGTCCGGCGATTCCTTGTAGGCGCCCTTCACGAGCCGCAGATTCGGCCGGAACCGGTGCAGCCTGTCGATGTCGTCCGCGCTCTTGTACAGGTAAGCCTGAATGACAAGACCGACCGTGTCGCCGTATTCCTCGCGCAGCTCGCAGAAAATATCGATGGAGGCCTCATTATGGGCGTAATCCTCCATATCGATGCGCACGAAGTTGCCGCAGGCGGCGGCGGTGTCCAGGATGGCCCGCATATTGCGCATGCACAGCTCCCGGGACAGATCCAGCCCGAGCTGGGTCATCTTGAGGGAGAGGTTCGAACGAACACCGCTCCTCTCAATTTCCTGCAGCGTTCGTATGCAGAATTGGGTCGATTCCAGCGCTTCTTCCTCTGTTAGAATGAATTCGCCCAAATGATCCAATGTGGCCTCAATCCCCGCTTCATTGAGTTCCCGAACCACTGCGATGGCATCCTCAATCTGCTCGCCGGCGACGAAGCGGCGGGCGCCGAATCGCAAGCCGTACTTCTTCGCGGCACGGTTGGCGAGGCGATTTTTAGACAGAAATAACAAACCATTCCTCAATAAGCTTTCCATCCGCGCATCTTCCCTTCTTACGGGTAAAAGTGTATAAAATTTAAACATATTTTATATTTATGATTAAATATAAACACAAAATATTGGAAATGTAAACACTTTCCTGAGTCTGGAACGGAAAAAGGGCGAAGTCCCAAGGTTGCCCGGCTAGTGATTGTTTTCTCATTGCAATCTGGTGGCCGTTTTGCCATAATCTAAGAAAAATCGAATGCTTGGAGATGGACGATGAGCCGGTCAGAAGTGATGGAAGCCGTGCTGAGCGGCTTGCTTGGCGCAATGAATGACGCCGTAACCGTCATAGACAATGAGGGGACGGTATTATATTGGAATCGGGTTGCCGAAGAGACGTATGGAATCAATGGTAAAGATATTATCGGACTCAAGATAGGGGATTTCTTCCAGAGGGAATCGATCATGCTCTTTCAGGTTATGGAGAGCGGCCGTGCCGTGTATCAGGTCTATCACGAGCCGCGGCCGGGCATGCATGTCATGATCAACGCGGCCCCGATCGCGGATGCGGCGGGGAAGACGATCGGAGCCTTGTCCATCGAACGCGACGTATCCTCTTATGTGAAATTAAGCGCGGAAATGTATCATCATCCGGAAGGCCAACCGCTGCTGCCCGCGGTCTTTCCCGCCAGGCTGCTTCAGCGGGTGAAGACGGTATTTTCCCTGGGGCAGCCGCTGCTCCTTAGCGGAGAGGGGGGAGTGGGCCGCACATCAATGGCCGAATGGCTGCACCGAAGCGCCGGCCGCTCCGGCCGCTTCGTGATGGTGAGCTGCGGCACCGTTCCGGAAGGAATGCTGGAGGCGGAATTGTTCGGCTATCAGGGAAAAGAAGAGCGGCCCGGGAAGCTGGATCTGGCGGCGGAGGGCACCCTCTACCTGAAAGACATGGACGCACTGCCTCCGGCGATGCAGGAGAAGCTGGCGGCAATGCTGCGCACGTCCCGCTTCGAGCGTCTGGGCGGCACGGCATCCGTTCCGCTGCAGTGCAGAATATGCGGGTCCGTCGGTCCTCAAGCCGCCGGGGAAGAGGCGGGCCGCTTGCTGCCTTCTTTGCGGTACGCCTTCCAGCTCTACACGGTTCCGCCGCTGCGCGAGCGGAAGCAGGACCTGCCGGAGCTGTGCCGGCTTTTCCTGGATCAGGCGGCCTCCAAGGCAGGCATGACCGGGCCGGAGCTTGCGCCGGACGCACTGGCGGCGGTGTTGGCGTACGATTGGCCGGGCAACCTGTCGCAGTTGCGGAATGCGATGGAGTACGCCGTAGCGGCGGCAAGCGGATCCGGCACTGTGACGTCCGCTCAACTGCCGGAAAATGCCCGCTTGAGGACTTTGAATGAGCTGACGGAGCCGGATCTCCCCCTCAGCGTCCATTCCGGCGAGTGGGAACGAGCCCGCATTGCCGAGACGCTCGAGCGGGCGAACGGAAACAAGGCCAAAGCCGCGCGCATGCTGCAAATCTCCCGGGGAGCCCTCTACTATAAGTTGAAGCAATACGGGTTGGAATAGGTGCAGATGGGTGCCGCCCACGGGAGTTTTCATAGAAGCCGACCAATCGCCATGCATCTTCACGAAGCGTGCCGGGAAAGGCTTATTTAAGAGAGCCCGACTTATGGATAAGCCTGGTTGCTGAGAATACTGTGCCATGAATCTCTCGGGGCGGCCTCAAGCAGGGTAATTCCGCGGCAAAAACCCGGATCGGATCGGGAGCCTTGCTTGTTGTGCTTACTCTTCGTGGTCTTTTTACCTGAGATCTGCCTTGAAAAATCCGTCTATTTTCATTTTCAGCTGGTGCCGTGCAAACGGAACGGCGCGTCTAACTGGATTTTATGCAGGTAAATTGAAGCGGATCGAGAAAAGCGATGAAAGTAAATGGAAAAACTCCATTTAAAATCGATGATTTTGGGGATCCTCGCCCTAATTGCGGGAAATAACTGGAGTTTTTCCAGTTAGATTTCGTTTTTCCTCCAAAAAGGTACAAACTAACTGTATAAAATCCACTTAGTTGTCATTTTCTGCGAGTAGACTGATAGAAGTAGTTCAACCGCATGACACCGCATGACACCCATGACACTGCATGAACCCATGACACTGCGGCATCAGATGATGAAAAGAGATGGCTAATTTCAAGATAAGGGTCATTTCCGCCCGAGATAGCGACTTAGCTGAACGAGATTAGCAAGCTGGCCAAAATGAGCTGTAATTACTAAAAAATGTAAGGACGAAGAAGATGATTCATTAAACAGAGCAAAAATTACAGAGAGGTGAAGAAATCCACTAGGGTTTCCCTCTGAAGAATCAATCTAGTATTAATTAAGAAAGGCTTGTAATAATTTCCTTCGATTCCATATAAAAAATGGGCCGGGGTCTGCTCTTGAAGGCAGGCGCCGGCTTGTTTATTGCCTGCCGGTAAGCCGCCGGCACCGCATAAAATACTGGAAGTTCCTATGAAAGGCCGTGAATAAAACATCGGTGTACGCTCCATAGTAGATAAACGAAGAAAAACGTTATTCTGAGAGGATGTGCAATGGGAAAAAGAGACTTGGTCCATAAACAGCCGATCATTCCAGAACGGGATTGGATAGGCATGCAGGGAGTAGAGGAACCCGAAGGGCTCGGTCCTGCTTTGGAGCCCCGACTGGCCTGGTTCCAAGGGATGCTGGAACGCTGCTTTGATGCGGTATTTCATCCCTTCACCGCGATGCCTGACGAACGTTCCTGCGTCTGTATCTATTTGCGCGGGATGGTGGATTTCGATTTATTCCAGCAGTTCGTGCTGCAGCCGCTCACGTCGCCTCCCGGGGAGCATCCGCTGCCTGTGCGAATCTTCGAGCATACCATTCTGCCCGCAGCCTCTTATTCCTCCATCCATCGGTTGAAGGAAGGTTTGAACGCAGTTCTGGACGGCAACATCCTTCTGCTGATAGATGGAGAAGAGAGAATGGTTTCTTTTCCATATGTTCTGATAGAAAAAAGAGCGATCGAGGAAGCCAAGAACGAGACCGTCATCCGGGGGCCGCGGGAAGGATTTGTGGAGCATCTGGAGACGAATTTGACTCTGCTGCGGCGGCGCATCAAGAGTCCTTACTTAAAAATGGAGCGATACCAGATCGGCAGTTATACGCAAACGGATGTTGTCGTCACGTATCTGGAAGGAGTCTGTACGGAGAAGCTGGTGGACGAAGTGAAGCTGAGGCTGTCCCGGATCGTCATTGACGGAGTCCTCGATACGAGCTATGTGGAGGAATATCTGGAGGATAGCCCTTCATCGCCATTCCTCCAGCTTCAGTATACCGAAAGGCCGGATACGGCCGCCGCCGCTCTGCTGGAAGGACGGGTTGTCATTTTCGTAGACGGAACGCCGAATCCGCTGATTGCTCCCGTGACGATGTTCGCCATGCTGCAGTCCGCCGAAGATTATTATCAGCGGTTCTATGCCGCCAGTTGGATCCGGTGGATTCGTTACGGCTTGATGATCGCCTCACTTCTCCTTCCCTCCCTTTACATCGCTATTACCACCTTCCATCCGGAGACACTGCCTGCGAATTTATTAATCAGTGTGGCGGCTGCCAGGGATGTGGTTCCTTTTCCGGCGGTGGTGGAGGCCTTCCTGATGGAGCTGACCTTCGAAGGCTTGAGGGAGGCCGGGCTGCGGATTCCGAAGCCAATTGGGCAGGCGGTTTCCATTCTCGGAGGGCTGGTCATCGGACAGGCAGCGGTTCAGGCAGGCATTGTGGCAGCGCCGATGGTTATCATTGTGTCGCTCACGGGAGTAGCCTCCTTCGTCATTCCCCATTTCGATCTGGGGCTGACGCTTCGCTTCCTGCGGTTTCCGATCATGATTCTGGCCAGCGTCCTCGGCTTGTTCGGAATCGTCATCGGTTTGATCCTGATTTATCTTCATCTGATCACTTTGCGTTCTTTCGGTACTCCTTATTTATCCCCGATAGCTCCGATGAAGGGTCAGGATGCCGCTGACGTATTCGTCAGGGCTCCTTGGTGGCGGATGAGGAGAAGGCCTGAATATTACGCCGGGTCTCCCAATAAAGAACGACTGCAATATGTCAATCGAATGGAAAGGAAGGAGGAATAGATGAACCGCCTCTTGAGCAGAACGATTCGCCTGTCCTCGGTCCTATCGGTTTGCATGCTGTTGACCACCGGCTGCTGGTCGCGTATTGAGATCAACGACAGAGCTTTCGTGACATCCATGTATGTTGATGATGCCGGGAATGGGCAGGTCCGGGTGTCGTTGGGCTTTCCGCTTCCCAACCGGCTGGTGCAGGGCCAGTCCGGCGGTGTGTCCAATGACGGCAACCCCTATACCCATGTGACCAAAGAAGGGAAGACGATCGCCGAGGCCATCCGGAAGATTCAGAACGATCTTTCCCGCGAGATCAATTGGGGGAGCAACCGCATTATTGTAGTCAGCAGCCAATATGCAAAGCAAGGAATGCAGCCGCTGATGGAGTACCTTGGCCGTCTTCCTCACATCCAATTAAAAACATACTTATTCGTTGCCAAGGAAGAAGCGGAGAAGATCCCGCGAATGTCGGCCGTTTTCGAACGTTTTCCGAGCGAGGTGCTGAGGGAGTTTGCAAGAAGAAGGATGACTTTAAACGCTACTCTTCGAGATCTGATGGGTGTCCAGCCTTATGGCGGCAGTTTAACTATGGGCTTGCTGTTGTCTCGTAAGGAAAACCTGGCCAGCGAAAAAAATAAAATAGGCGAATGGGTCGGAACGGAAGGGGCGGCTTTGATCAAGAACTATAAATGGGTCGGGCAGATGGGGGCGGAGCAAACCGAAGGGGCCCTATGGATAATGAACCGGATGAAGTCCACGATTGTCAAGGCGTCCTCCCCTTCCGACGAAAGATCCGTGACCTTCGACATTATCAAAAGCCGTACCCGGATAAGGCCGTTCTGGGATAAGGACGAACTCGTTTTTAAAATGAAAATAACCCTGCAGGCCCAAGTTCTGGCTTCGGATTCCAATCTGAGAATCACCGATCCCGCCAATATAGCCAAGCTGCGAACCGCGCTCAAGGAAGAGGTGGAAAGGATAATCCGCAAGGCTTTCGATGAATCCCTCCGTCATAAAGCCGATTTTTATAAGCTGGGGGAGAGAGTCGAGCTCCGGTATCCCAAGCGCTTCGCGTCTATCAAAGAAAGATGGCAGCACTATTACGCCGAGCATGCCCGGCTGGAATTGGAAATTGACCCCTATATCAAGAGGGCGGGGGGAGAGCAGGATCCTTTAAGAGCGGAACACGCAGAGCAGGAAGGAGGAGGCTCATGATTATCACCGTGTTATTATTGGGGTTCGGAGGGGCAGCCTGGCTGGAATGGAAGGAATTACGGCAGAAGGAGGAAGGCCGGAGAACCTATTGGATCGTTTTCGGCATTCTAGGATTTGCTCTAATATACAGTGCTGCCGTCAGTTTCGATAAAACCTTACCAAGCCTTAGCTCTTATATGATTCCATGGCTGAAGCCGATTCAGGATTGGATATTAATGAAATGAGGATGAGCCGGTCGGGTATAAGCAGAGCAGGAACTGGATCAGCATTGGCATCTTACAGGCAGGAGGTAGAGGATGGAGAGGATCACTCAAAGCCAAATCGTGATGCTGTTCGTTATTTTTTTCTATTCTTCCATTGCGGGATTTATGATCCGGCCGTTGGCCAAAGCTTCGGGATACGGTTCCCTATGGGTCATGCTGGCCGGGGGCGCGCTCGGGCTGGGATGGATTTATTTGTCCGTTGCATTCGCGAAGAGAAGGCCGGATGGCTATTTGGCCGATTATGGCCGGGAAATTGTGGGCCGTTGGCTGCATGTGCCGTTAATGCTGGTCATTGTTTTTTTCGCGCTTCAACTGTCAGCTTTCGTTCTGAGGGAATACCAGGATTTTATGGTGCAAAATTATTTACCCGGAACTCCCGATTGGGTCGTTTCCGGCATGCTGGGGATTAGTGCGGCGTTTGCCGTCCGTTCCGGCATTGAGGTGATTTTCCGGTTTGCGCAGGGGATCTTCATTCTTGTTGTAATCTCTATTGCCGTTACCACCGCCATGCTGGGGTACCAGGTGGACGGGCACCGGGCCATCGGTTTCTTCACCCGCTTTGACGTCAGGGAGATTTGGGAAGGGGCCTATATGGTTTGCGCATTATATGCGGAATGGGTGATGGTGGTCCTGTTTTTCCCGAAGCTCAAGGAGTCGGGGCGGACCTTCCGCAGCTTAACAGGGGCGGCGCTGCTGGGAACCCTCTTCGTTCTCATGCTGCAGGTTCCAACGCTGCTTCTGTTTGGCAGCGAGCTGACGACCAATCTCACGTACCCTTTGTTGGAGGCGGTGCGCTACATCCGCTTCGGAGATTTTCTCGAAAATATTGACCCGATGCTGGTAGCGATTTGGACGACTTGTATTTATATCAAGGTCTGTCTGTGCTTGTATGTTTCCGTGTTTGTACTCTCCCGGCTGCTCCGGCTCGACAGCGTGAGGCCTCTGGCGTTTGCCGCGAGTGCCCTGATGATCGGCTTATCGCAGCAGATGGCTCATGACGCTATTGAACTGAACGACTATTTGCAAAATGCGGCGATGACGTTCGGGCTGGCCGCCATGGGCGTGCCGCTGTTCTACTATGCCATCGACTCGCTGAAGAGCAGATGGCTGGCCGGAAAGCGCCATTAGGGGAACAGGCCCCTAATGAGCAGACTTCGCGTACTTCCTTCCGACGCTGTGCAGAATCCAACCGCAAACGATCAGGCTAAGTCCTCCCATCGATTCCAGTACGAACGGGGAGAAGCCCAGGTAGAATTTTCCGATGACTGCCGTCAGTGCGAAGAGCCACAGTCCTAAATAAACAAGCGACCGGCTGAATAATACGCCGAGCAGCACATAGAAGAAGGATAGAAAAAGAGCCCGGACCAAATGAACGAATACCCCGTTGACTGCTTCCAAGTAAAGCAGAAGCAATAGGGAAGCGAACAGGACAAATACGGGAAGCGCCATTTTGAAGGCGAGCTTCGTATCGCGGGTGCGATCGCCATCGGTCTTGTAAGAGAACAGCAGAATGACGCTGATGATCGCGGCTACGGCGGCGGAAGCCGGCTGAACCCAGAACGGCAGATTCCAGGAGTCCCGCAGCCAGAGGAGTGCGCTGAACAACCACTGCGCTCCCCATATATAGAATAATGGAATTAAAGGAACGGAAACTTTAATACAGGTACGCAGTATCCGGTTCCAATCGTTATCGTGCTGTAACATAAGCCATTCCCTCACTTTTCTGGTAGACTCCTGCAGACTAAGTCCAAGCGTTAGCTTACTACAGCAGCCGTTTACAAGTCAATTCCTCCAGGGGGGACTTTCCCTAGTAATCGCCCGCTTCCCTTGGAGGATCATGTGAAAAACCTGCGGGCGCGGTATGGTCTGGAAGGGCCTTTTGGTAACTTTAACGGACCTCAGGGTGCCCTGGAAGGGCCTTCCAGTAATTTTAACGGACTTCAAATGGTTGTCGAATAACGTGTCCAAGCGCGGTTTGACAATAACGGATCCTGGGGACCTTAAATAGCCCAGAATGGCCTTTTGGTAACTTTAACGGACCCAGATGACCTTATTTTCAAGAAATACTCGCGAAAGTAGAAGAATTCTGTGCAATAAGCGCGCCTATTTCCGTTAGTCTAAAAAAACGGCCTAAATTGACGAAATAGGGTCTCTCATGTCCGTTACCGTTTCATCGATGCTTAACCATCCGCTGGGACAACCTCTAGAACCGGGTTGTTCATCTCCGAAAAAACCTCGTTAGGAGCTTTTTTTACCACATAAGAATTTTACAGCGTTAAGGCGGTGTAAAAAAAGATTCTTATTGGCATAAAAAGCTACCTCTAGAACCGGGTTGTTCATCTCCGAAAAAACCTCGTTAAGAGCTTTTTTTACCGCCGCCATTGCGGTGCTTCTTGGCATAGTCGCGGGGGGAGATGCCTTCAATTTTCTTGAAAATTCGGCTAAAATAAAACTCGTCCGAATAACCGACGCTGTTCGCAATCGATTTCAGCCGGTAATCCGACAGGACCAGCAATTCCTTGGCGCGGTCCACCCGAATATGGGTCAAGTAGTCAATGGGGCTGTAACCCGTATATTTCTTAAACAGCCGGGAGTAATGGCTGACGCTGAGGCCGGCCATCTGGGCAAGCTGCTCCAGCGAGAACGGCTCCTGGTAATGCCGGCTCATGTAATCCTGCGTTTTGTCAATCGCAGCCGTCGTGTTGCCTGTGATTTTCTGGGAGCGAAAATCCAGTATAATGTTAAGCATAAGCTCCTGCAGCATGATTTTGCGGCGCATCGCGGTAATCGGGCCCCTTCTTTTCCAGAGCACGACAAGCTGCTCCAGCAGATAGATCATCTGCGGGGGATTGTTCAACGTATACATGCCCTGCAGGGGAAAAGGACGGTCCTGCTCCGTATTGAAGCTCCAGACGTCCTTGTCCTGGAAGCATTCGGCATAATGATAGCGGATAAAGTAATATTCCAACGGATCGAGCGGGTCTGTCCTGCGCTCAACGGTCATATCGGGGTTGAAGAAGAACAGCTTCCCCGGCTCGGCTGGATAGTGAGTGCCGTTAATAGTGAAGACCCCTTTGCCTTTAACGATAAGCCACATGGAAGGGTGACGGATTCGCCCGGGTTTATGGTGCCAATCCGCATCCGTTTTGTTATGTCCAATCAATTGCGGTGAGAATACGAGCTTGTTTAAAGCTGAGGCTAATTCGCCCGGTGTCAGCATGTCTAGCACATCCCATCGTCTTAATTTGCAGGCATATCGCAGGAGCGCCGCATTTGCAGATGGTGTGGAACGGATTACAACTGCTCCGACAGAAGCAAGTTCTCGCCGGTTATCTACGGACTTCGAACATTAGAAATAATCTACTACTATTATACCGGGTTTTGGCGGAAAGAGGAGAAGTAATGCACAATAATACAATGCAAGAGTTAGAGACCAGACGTTATTTTGCCGCCGGTCTGCTGGAATGGTACGACCGGAATAAGCGCGATTTGCCCTGGAGAAGAACGTCAGACCCTTATCATATTTGGGTATCCGAGGTTATGCTGCAGCAGACCCGGGTGGATACGGTCATTCCGTATTATTTCCGGTTTCTGGAGAGGTTCCCGGATGTAGAGGCTCTGGCCCACGCACCGGAGGAGGAAGTGCTGAAGGCTTGGGAAGGCCTCGGCTATTATTCGCGAGCGAGAAATTTGCAGTCCGCCGTAAGAGAGGTGCACGAGCGCTACGGAGGGACGGTTCCCGACCGGAAGGAGGACTTCTCCTCGCTGAAGGGAGTAGGGCCGTATACGGCGGGGGCGGTGCTCAGCATCGCCTATAATGTGCCGGAGCCGGCGGTGGATGGCAATGTCATGAGGGTGCTGTCCCGCTTCTTCCTCATCGAGGACGACATTGCCAAAGGGCCTACGCGCGTGAAGATGGAGAAGCTGGCCCGGGAGCTGATCCCGGAAGGGGAGGCCGGCAGCTTCAATCAGGCGCTGATGGAGCTGGGCGCGACCGTATGCACGCCGCGGTCCCCTCACTGCCTCACCTGCCCGGTTATGGAACGGTGCAGGGGCAGGCTGGAGGGGAAAGCGGAGGAGCTGCCGGTCAAGACGAAGGCGAAGCCGCCGCGCATCGAGGCGAGGGCCGTTGCCCTGATCGAAGGCAGCGGCCCTCACGCCGGCAAGCTGCTCATCCGCCGCCGGCCCCGCCAGGGCCTGCTCGCCAATATGTGGGAGCTTCCCCACATAGAGATCGAGCGGCCTGCAGGAAAGGCGGCGGCAGCGCAGCAGGGGGCGGAGATGGAGGCGCTCGGCGCCGGGCTGGCGGAGACGGACGGGGTCACGGTGCTCCCGGAACGGTGGCTGATGGATGCGGAGCATATCTTCAGCCATATCCGTTGGGAGCTGGCCGTGTACCGGTGCCGTCTCGATCCCCGGTTCGAGGCTGCCGGGCTGCCGCCCCATTATCGCTGGCTCGATGCCGGCGAGATGGAGCGCTACGCCTTCCCGAATGTGTTCCTGCGCATTCTGGCTGAAGTCGGAATAGAACAAGCTTAAGCTGTGTGCTTGATGCTCTAGCGTATCTACTGACATTACGTCGCGTCCCAAAAGCGTATTAAAGACAAAAATCATTGTCAGTCCTTTGCAGATCAAATAGATTTCCGGGACTGTTGAAACAGCGGATTGTGAGGCGAAATAGTGTTAAAAGTCAGGCTTTTTGAAAAAAAGTATCTATCTCGCCCGTATCCGCCCCATAGTAAAAAAGATACAAATACGCGATGATCTGATGTGAAAGAGAACGGTTTGTACGTAAAATCGAACAATTAGACATGGGTGCGCCGTGAAGTCCAGCTTTTGTATGAATAATCGTACAGAAGGGCACACAGTTTCGATCCTCTATTGAACTGCTTCGTCAGAAGTTTTTCTCCGTAAGAGGTGTTTGTTGCTCCACCCATAGCTCCCGATAAATACCCGGACGCGACCTTAGCTCCTCGGGGCTACCCCTGTCGACGAGACGGCCTTCATGCAGCACCAGGACTTCGTCGGATTGCTGAGTAACATCTAGGCGATGGGTAATAAAGAGAAGCGTTACCCCCTTCAGCTCATTAATCATCTGCTTCAGTAGTCTTCGTTCTGCCCCTTGATCTAGAGCAGAAGTAGCCTCATCGAAGATAAGAATGGCCGGTTTGCGCAGCAGTGCACGCGCAATACTAATTCTCTGTCGTTCTCCGCCGGATATTTGCAGCGCTTGTTCGCCCACCCGAGTAAACAAGCCATCGGGAAGACGGGAAATCCAATCATCCAGCTGGGCGAGGCGAACGGCTTCCCAAACCTCCTCCATTCCGATGTTTTCCCGGCCGAATACGATATTGTCCAGAATGGTTCCGCTCCTTAGCCTTACATCCTGAGATACGCAAAGCACCTGACTTCGAAGCCAAGCAGGATCGAGTTGCGGCAAAGGAATTCCGTTTAGGCAAACGCATCCGGATACCGGCTCGTATAGTCCGAGGAGCAGATCGACAAGAGTTGATTTGCCGGAACCTCGATAGCCTACTATAGACACGATGGAGCCGGAAGGAACTTGAAAGCTGACATCGTCCAGTATAGGTCGGCTGTCGTAGCGAAATGACAGACTCCTGGTCTCCAGCGTGATTGGCCCTTGGGGTATGCTGCCCGCGTTCGTCTTACGTACAGGAAACGCAATATCGGTTACCCGTTCCATCGAGGGGATTACCTTCATGGTGCCTATAACCATGTCAATCAGTGAGATTCCGAACGGTCTGAGCCAATTGTAAACGGCGACGAAGGCTACAAGAGAACCAATGGTCATTTTATTCTGAAGTACGAGCCAGCCGCCGGCCGTGTACATGAAAACGAGGAAGCTTGCGTTCAAGGAAGCATGGAGCAAGCGAACTTTATGATCCGCCAATACCTCGCGCCGGGTATGATTCCACTCCTGACGCAAGCAGTCCCGCAAATGTCCGATAGCTTTGGACTCTTTTCCTGCTGCCTTGATGAAGGCAGCCCCGGAGATGATTTCCCGTACTGATTCCGAGACTAAAGATTTATGACGAGCTGTTTCAGCGGCTTTCTGTTTGACGTGGCGGCCCAGAAGCTTCACGAGGGCAGCCTGTCCCGCCCATAATATGAGAACGATAGAAGCCAATGTAGGCTCCAGCACAAGCAAAACTGCCGAACCCGCCGTTATGGTCACTATGTGAAAAAGCATAAACCCGAGATGTCCGTTAACCAAATCCGTAATGGAATGTGTGTCGTCCAGAATACGTGTAAGCAAATCGCCTGTCCTGTTATTATGCAGCCAGCCGAGGGGGCGGTGCTGAATCCCGTTATACAAATCCGCCCTTCCCCGGCCGGCCAGCCGAATCATGAATCGTCCCCACACATCCTCCAGTATAATCATCATGCTCCCTATAATCGGTGCGGCTACCATGCATATTGTGACGGTGATGAGCAGATTCCAATTCTGCTCTGGAAACACGGTTTCCAGTATGTATTTGGACAGGAAGGGGGGTACCATGTATAGCAGGCTGCCAATTACATTTTTCATTAAAATCAGAAATAAGTTTGGCCAGTGGGGCAAAAGATTCTTCTTGGCATAAGCTGAAACGGCCGGCCATCTATCGGGTGAGGGCTGGGATTCGTTCATCCGAAACGCCTCCTCTCGGTGGAGCATCCGCAGCCTGCTCATGTTGTTCTTGTCGCCACATTCTGGCATACGGCCCCTGTTGACGCAGGAGCTGTTCATGGGTACCTACCTCTACCAGTTCTCCCTTGTCCAGCAAGAGAATCCGATCAGCTAAGGCGGCTCCTCTCAAGCGATGGGTGATATTAATCCGGGTTAGGCTGCCTGCACAGGCTTCCAAAGCTTGATACACGGTGGATTCACTAGTTTGATCCAGAGCGGAGGTCGCCTCATCGAGCAGCAGTATGTCGGGTTCCTTCACCATCGTGCGTACCAGATTGATAAGCTGTCGTTGTCCGCCGGAAAGGCGATTGCCGTTGAAATCGATCTCGGAATCGTAGCCGGAAGGCAGTTTGGACACGATATCCTCCGCTCCGAATGCTTTCATCCACTTATCCAACGTCCCCCGATCGGCATCACCGAGATAGGTTAAGTTGCGGAATAAGCTATCCCGGAACCATATGCCTTCCTGCATGATATATCCGATGCGGCTTCGGAGATGGGTCGCGTCCAGCTCGCGAATGGAGATACCGCCAATCCTAATTTCGCCTGCCGATGGTTCTCGCAGCCGTAGCAGCAGCTGGAGCAGCGTGCTTTTGCCGGCTCCGCTCGGTCCGACAATTGCGACATGCTCGCCGGGCAGGATCGTGAAGCTGAGATTGCGCAGCAAATCGCCTCGCGGCCCTGCAACATGGACATCATGAAATGAAATGGGCTGCTGCCGATAATCCGGTAGCTGGCGTAAACCGGGTTGCTTGCCTGACTCGACGGGCAGACGCAAATACTCTATTATTCCGTGAATCCGCACCTTAATATCGGCAAAACTGACATACAGTCCGAAAAACGAGCGTGCCGGAGCATTGATTGCCGGAATATAAGCGAGAATAGTTACTAACTGCCCCACGGAAGCTTCTCCCTTAAACATCTGCCATCCCGCAAACAAAAAAACCAATGCCGGAGCCAACGAATCAGGGATGCGGGGAAAGGTTCTGTAAAGGCTGTCCACAATATTCTCCTGAAACTTGAGGTCTGCCCATTTGCCCTGATCCGTTGCGAAATCCTCATATTCCCTTCGTTCGGTTCCATATAATTTGATTTGCTTGACCGTATCCAGTCTTTCCAGCAGGCTCTGGCGGAGCTTTGCGTCTTGGGCGACCAGTTTTTGTCTGGCGTTGCCCCTTTTGCGGCCGTAGATATGGACTGGAATAAACAGAATGAAGTATGATGCCAGAAGGACAATCGCAAGGGTCCAATTCCATTGGGCGATGACGGCTATCGCGGCACAGGCCAGCAAAAGCTCTTGTGCAAAGCCGGGAAGAGTAGCCAACCCAAACTGCTGGATCACCCTGGTATCCTGGGTACATCGCTGAAGGAGTTCACCCCTAGAGGTTTTCGTGGAGAAATCGGCAGAAGTGTGAAGTACGGAAGCCAATGTTTCTTCCGTTAACTCATAGGAAAGCCGGGTCATCGTCTTGGCGGATATATAGGCCCGAAGGGCGACGCATAGCTCCGCCAGCAGTAACGCTCCCAATAACAGAAGGGAGATTCTGACCATTCCCTCGGCGCCGCGCAGCATGACCCCGTCCATTAGTCGACCAATGAGGAGAGGAGCGGCTGTCCCGCATACTACAGCTATTGCGGTAAGTAGGGAGATAAACAGGATGGCCCCCTTGGAACGAGTCAATTGTTTAACGAAAAAAATAAACCAATCCGGAAACTTCAGCAATTGAACGATCACTCCGTTCCATATAAATGGAAATTATGACTAGGGTAGCAATTGCGCGTTTAAAGTGTCAAACGGAGAAAAACAAATGTTCGTCTTTTGCCAATGTTCGAAGTGTCATGGGTTGTCCACATTTTCAGAAAACAGATACTCGCGAAATCTCCATTTTTCTCTTGTTTGCATAAAATTTGTTTTACAAATAGCTGTCGTCCTAAAATCACGCGATCAATACTATTCCTTACCGACTCAAAAACCATCCAATAGAAATAGGTTCCAGAAATGATGAGACTGAAAGGACGACGTTTAAAGGGCACGGCTCTTGATCTTCCGGTAAAACCATAAATAAAAGCAGGCTCGGCATAATGCCGGGCCTGCTTGCAATTTTAATTCAATAAATCTTGGTTCCTTACTTCTTGGCAGCTTCGAAGCGCTTGCCTACTTCGTCCCAATTGACAACGTTCCAGAATGCAGCGATGTAATCCGGACGTTTGTTTTGATATTTCAAATAATAAGCGTGCTCCCATACGTCCAGTCCGAGGATAGGAGTTTTGCCTTCCATCAGCGGGCTGTCCTGGTTCGGAGTGCTGCTTACTTCAAGCTTGCCGTCCTTGTCGACGGACAGCCAAGCCCAACCGCTGCCGAAACGGGTTGCAGCAGCTTTAGCGAAATCTTCCTTGAACTTGTCGAAGCCGCCGAGTTCATTGTTGATGGCATCGGCCAGAGCGCCGGTAGGCTGTCCTCCGCCGTTAGGGCCGATCGTTACCCAGAACAAGGAGTGGTTAGCATGTCCTCCTCCGTTATTGCGGACCGCTGTGCGGATTGATTCCGGCACGCTGTTCAAATCGGAAATTAATTCTTCCACACTTTTGTTTTGTAATTCAGGAGCGCTTTCCAATGCCGCATTCAAATTCGTCACGTAGGTATTGTGGTGGCGGTCATGGTGAATCATCATGGTTTGCTCGTCGATATGGGGTTCCAGAGCATTGTTAGGGTAAGGTAGTGCTGGTAATTGATGTGCCATGATATAACCTCCTAATATTATGTAATTCGTTTCTTTATTTATTATCCAATATTTAAGATAATAAATCAACATTTATGTATCTAAAGTAGAAGCGGTTTTAATCAGCCCTGGAACTATCATACAGATATAATAGGTGAAAAATGCAAAATGAAAAAAATTCGGGCATTGCCTGAAGAAGCATTTTTGTGTACTATATTTTATTATTTGACTGAATAAACAGAGACTACATATCCTATTACATAAATACTTTACAATAGTTCATACTGCGAATCGGCTTTAATTAGGTTGAACAAAATTACCTTTTTTTATTCTTAAAAAAGATGAATGGTCGTACAAATAAAATAAACGATATTAAATCGATGAAAGCGCTTGAAATGAAGCGTTTTCAAGAGAAATCTGAAATTTTTATTAATTTTTTTTAACAATTTGAAGGATTTTGACGATTTTTGTAGTAAAATAATATAACAAGCTCTTAGTTTAAGTCCCGATGTTATAGAATTACTTAATCCAATGCTGCGGGGGAGACAGACATGATCGTACGTTCCTTTCATTTATCTGATTTTTATCCGGTAACCCAACTTTTGCAGGAAGTCTTGTCCGAGGAATGCTGTAAAGAGACCAAGAAGGCATTCAGCCGACAGTTGTCATTGGACAGTCAATTGGTGCTGGTCGCCGCCATTGAAGAAGAAATCATTGGACTGATTATTGGGACGATTGATGATAATAAAGGCTATTATTACCGGATCGCCGTTCATCCCGATCATCGGGGTAAAGGGGTTGGAAAGGCATTGATCAATTCGCTGAAGCAGAGATTCATCCATCGCAAGGTCAGCCAAATTGTCGTTACCGTCGATGCCCACAACGAACCTGTCCTTCCTTTGTACAGATCTTTAGGGTACAGTGCGAGCGATTTTCTCAAGCCTCTGAAGCCCCTACGTATCGTTAACGGTTAATGACATACACGAATCAGCAGACAAATGGACGATTAAGCATATCACTGATAGCCTTTAATGGCAGGATGATATGCTTTCTTTATTTTGCCGTACAGAATAGCTTCCGATTCCTATGAACGACATCGAATTCTATTTGGCGATAAAATGTGTATTAAATGATTCATGCTTCCGCGATTGCTTCAATAAATTTTTTCTGCTTAAAGCGGTTTGCAGGTATGGAAGACCTTGCTGCAGCGTCATAATGATTGAAGCGGGCGAGGGTGGTTATACCTGTTGGATCATGCTATATTCAAAACAGGGATTAATAAGAAGCGATGCTTATTTCCGGATACCGGTTAACTCTTGCAGCGAATGCCGGGGCTATAGAAGAGGGAAATTTATCGCTTCCTGAATAATAAGGTGTATGAAGTTATAATATTGCGGCAAACGGAGGTTTCGTCCATACAGCGCAGGGAGAAAGCGGTTTACAGGATTAACGCTTGCAAACCTGCCGTCCAAGGCTTACTCATCAAGAAATAAAGCAGAGGGTTGTTGTAGGCTTCGGCGGCACTTTTCCTTTGGAAACGGAATGGAAGCTTCATTATTGCCGTATTTATAGACCAAGTGGAAAGAAAGTCGGAGGACAGGTTTATGAACCCAGCCTTGGATGATGAGTGTAAAGACCCGGCCATTAAGGAGAGGAGAGAACAATCACACGGCAGCTTCGCGGCAGAATTGTGGGATTGGATCAAGTCTATCTCCGTTGCTCTATTGGTTGTGGTAATCGTTAATCAGTTCGTCTTCTCCCAGTCTATTGTGGACGGCCATTCCATGGAACCGACCCTGTCGAATGGGGAGAGGCTGTTTGTCAATAGAATTATCTACCGCTTTACAGCACCCCACTACGGGGATATTGTGATCTTCAAGGATCCGGCTCCCACAGGCGGCAGCAGGGACTATCTGGTTAAGCGCGTTATTGCGGAAGCGGGAGACTGGGTCGAAATCCGGTCTGGCAAGCTGTATGTGAACGATCAGTTGATGGAAGAGGATTATGTCAGCTCCCCTATTGAAGATGGCGATTTTGGACCCTATCAGGTGAAGGAGGGTCATCTGTTTGTTCTCGGGGATAACCGCCGGCGCAGTGCCAGCCGGGATAGCCGGACGTTCGGCGCTATCGCTCAATCTGCCGTGGTGGGGAAGGCGGTCTGGGTTATTTGGCCATTGAACAAGTTTGGAGGAGTCTGAGTCTCTTAAACTAGGAGGCTCGCAGCCCCGGAGCATAGAGAGGTGAGGCAAAATGAAGCTGCTGACAGGATCGGCGGGGAGAGAGGAATGGCTTGCGCTCAAGAAGGAAATCGTGGAGGCCGCTCCTAAGCTTGGCATCGACAAAATAGGCTTTACTACAGCAGACCCGTTCCTGGAGCTGAAGGATATTTTGCTGGAGCACCGGAGGAAGGGCTACGAATCGGGCTTCGAGGAGCCGGATATCGATAAAAGGGTATACCCTGATCGAAGTCTTGACGAACCTCGTTCCATCATCGCGATTGCGATTGCTTACCCGTCCAAGCTGAATAATCCTCCGAGGTCGGAGCCCGGGGCTTATCGGGGAATGATTTCGCGTTCGGCCTGGGGAACGGACTATCACCATGTTCTGAGGGACCGGTTAGCCAGATTGGAGGAGTTCATCCGCAGCCGGGTAGACGGAGCCCATATGGTCAGCATGGTGGATACGGGAGCCTTGGTGGACCGTGCTGTATCCGAGCGGGCGGGAATCGGCTGGAGCGGCAAAAATTGCGCGATCATCACTCCGGAATGGGGATCCTGGGTTTATTTGGGCGAGATGGTGACGAATCTTCCTCTGCCCCCGGATACGCCGATTACGGAAGAGTGCGGGGATTGTACGATCTGTATCGATGCCTGCCCGACGGGGGCGCTGGTTGGTCCCGGGCAGTTGAATTCTAATCGCTGCATTTCCTTCATTACTCAAACCAAAGGCTACGTGGAGGACGAATTCAAGGAGAAAATAGGAAATCGCCTATACGGCTGCGATACCTGTCAAATCGTCTGTCCCAAAAATAAAGGAATGAATTGGACGCATCAGCCGGAGCTGCAGCCCGACCCCGAGCTGGTGAAGCCGCTATTGAAGCCGCTGCTCACGATGAGCAACCGGGAATTCAAGGATAAATACGGGCAAAGCGCCGCCTCCTGGAGAGGCAGGAAGCCGATTCAGAGGAATGCGGTTATTGCGCTGGGGCATTTCCGGGACCGGACGGCCGTCCCGTTACTGTCCAAGCTGCTTCTGGAGGATCCCCGGCCGGAAATCCGGGCCACGGCGGCATGGTCGTTGGGGAGAATTGCCGGAGAAGAAGCGAAGGATGCCGTGCTTAAGGCGTTGGACAAGGAAACCGAAGATAAGGTCCGCGAGGAACTGGACAAGGCATTGGATAAATGGGCAGCGCCGGCTGACCCTGGGGCCGAGGAAAAACATGCAGTCAAGCCGCAATCAGCAAAATGAGCCGATGCGAAGGCAAGGGGGAGGTACAGTATGCCGCAGGCATTCTATGATGAGATGGAATCACCGGTCGGGCCGCTGGTATTGTGCGCCTCCGAACAGGGATTATGCAGATTGGAATTCGGGCGCTACAGCGAAGTGGAGAGCACCTTACAGAAATGGTGCCGGGAGAAGCTTTCGGCGGAGACGATTTTTCCGGACAAGCTAGTACTAAGGGAAACGGTAAAACAGCTTGAGGAATATTTTGCAGGAAAGCGGCTGGCTTTCAGGCTTCCGTTGGACTTGCGCGGAACCGCTTTTCAATTGCGGGTATGGAATGCCCTGCGGCAAATTCCTTACGGGGAAACCCGCTCCTACCTGCAGATCGGTCAGGCAATCGGATCTCCTAAGGCGGTAAGGGCGATAGGAGGGGCCAATCACAACAATCCGTTGTCGATTATTATTCCTTGTCACCGGGTCATTGGAGCCAACGGGGAATTGGTCGGATACGGCGGTGGGCTGCCGATTAAGCGATTTCTTCTGGAATTGGAAGGATGGAACGGTTAATGTTTGTCACAAGAGCCCGGACATGCTATCATTAATCAGGTTAGAAAGAAAATTAGAGGTCGAGGTGTCACCATGAACTATGTCATCCCCATTATAACCCTCATTGCCGGAATCGCCATAGGGTTTTTTGCCGGTGTCTTCTACTTGAGAAAGCAGATCGAGAAGATGCAGAGCAATCCGGACATGCTGCAGAAGATGGCAAAGCAGATGGGTTACAACATGAACAAACAACAGATGCAAAAAGTTCAACAGATGATGAAAAAGCAGAAGTTTAAATAAGGATAGCTTTATCCGAATATTTCGTGGGTTACGACCCGAGTTTGATGGATGTTTCATCGCCAAAATGGAATTATAAGCTGTACGGGATGCACCCCTTATAATTCTATTGAGGCAAACCAAGACAACGACCAAGAACGGTGAAAGTAGTCCAACGTACGAGATCCAGTGGTCGGGCAAATGGAGGTTATGCACATGGCTTTTCAGGAATACAGGAATGAGAAAGTGGCTGATCACCGTGAGGAGATAGAGGGCCACATCCGGGAAATTCTTCGTCTGATCGGAGAGGACCCTCGTCGCGAAGGCTTGCTGGAGACGCCTGCCCGAGTGACCCGAATGTATGAGGAGATTTTCGCCGGATACCATGCGGATCTGCGTGAAATTCTGGATGTCACGTTCGATGAGAAGCATGAGGAATTGGTCATCGTCAAGGATATTGTCTACTACAGCACCTGCGAGCACCATATGGCGCCCTTCTTCGGCAAAGTCCATATCGGATATATTCCAAGCGGCAAGGTAGCCGGCCTAAGCAAGCTGGCCAGACTGGTGGATGCGGTAGCGCGAAGACTGCAGCTGCAGGAACGTATTACCGCGGATATAGCGGACACTATGGTGGAAGTGCTGGAGCCTCACGGGGTTATGGTGGTAGTGGATGGACAGCACCTGTGCATGTGTTCCCGCGGCGTGAAGAAGCCGGAGAGCAAGACCGTCACTTCGGCTATCAGAGGAGTATTCCAGAAGGATGCCGCATTGAGGGCTGAGTTCATGTCCTTGCTGAAGGACTGAGCTGAAGGACTAAGCGGTTGATCAATGGAAGTCCGGGAGCTATTCTGGAACAATGGCACAGAGATGGGTTCAGCGAAGGATGCTGTTATTCTGTAGATAGCGTTAGATCCGATTTCTGCCCGGCTAGGGGAGCTGTCTAATAGAGTCGGTTCCACATGACTAAAAACAGTCTTAACCGGAAAATTGTATATGACTTCGAAAAAAGAGCGAGGTTAGTGGTCAAATTCCACTAACACTCGCTTTTTTGACGCTTAACGAACTTGAGAACCGCTATTGAAGTAAAAACCGGCACTTTTCAAAATTTAACGAAACTCAGGATAGTTATTATGGCAAAATGCTGCTCTATGACCTTCTATTTTGGTGAATAGCGACCGGTAGTTGCGTTAGAAAATGGGGCAGGCTTCTTTTGGGGAAATAGCGTTTTTATGTTTCGTTAGAAATGGGAACGGCCCCTTTCCTCACAATGACTCGCACAATGACTCGCACAATGACTGGCATGATGAGCTGCACGATGGCCTGCACGATAGAGAGCTCCAGTTGCCTGTTCACCAGATTTCATAGGAGCTATTGCAGTAGAGAGCTAAAACTCAGTAAGGCTGCCAACGCAGCTTGCGGGCTTGCTCAAATCTTTCGTTCACATGGTTCCAGTTGACCACGTTCCACCAGGCATCTATATATTTGGCCCTCTCGTTCTTATATTTCAAATAATAGGAATGCTCCCAGACATCGAGCACGAGAAGAGGGACGACATCCCACTGGGACAGGTTCTGATGCTTCTCCGCCTGGAGAATTTCGAGACGATGGCTGCGCGGACTCCAGACAAGGATGGCCCAGCCTCCTCCCTCTACCTTATTGGCGGCTTCCGAAAAATGCTTCTTGAACGAGGCAAAGCTGCCGAAGTCTTTGTTAATTTGCTGGGCAATCGGTCCGGTCGCCTTGCCTCCTCCTTTCGGAGACATGATGTTCCAGAAGATGGTATGCAAATAATGGCCGGCCCCGTTAAATGCCGCTTCTCTTTCCCAATGCTTGATAAGGGCAAAGTCTCCTGTTTGCCGTGCTCTGGCCATATTTTTCTCCGCCAGATTCAATCCGTCTACATAGCTTTTGTGATGCTTGTCGTGATGAATTCTCATCGTCTCGGCGTCAATGTGGG
Organism: Paenibacillus sp. SAFN-117; assembly: GCF_051966115.1. Classification (NCBI taxonomy): domain Bacteria; kingdom Bacillati; phylum Bacillota; class Bacilli; order Caryophanales; family Paenibacillaceae; genus Paenibacillus; species Paenibacillus sp. SAFN-117. Next base: position 30,074 of record NZ_JBQCLK010000042.1, on the reverse strand, counting down.
GCTCCAGTGCATCGTAGCTATAAGGAAGTGGAGGTAGCACATGCCCACCGATCGGGACGGGCTTCAGATCCGGAATCATCTGCGACCAGCTTCCTTCGCCGGCGGCGGTTAGCGGCTCGCCGCTCTCCCGGTGCAGGTGGACCTTCGCAACTTCTTCTCCGCCGGAGGCCTGGGAACGCGGTGCCGAATCGGTCCCGGTCCGTTCCGGCGGATTCGTGCCGGCCGCTTCCGATTTCCGGTAGGCGCCGGCTTCCTGGCCCTTGAAATTGGGTGAAGAGCCGGGGCTCGCTGCCGGGGAGCCTGCTTGCGGATGATAACCGAAGCCGGTCCAGACCGCCCCGGCTCCATAGCTGCCGTGCCATGGGGGCTCTTGCCCGCGATCATACATAAAGGCATCCAGCACGCCGAGGAAATATTCCGACTCGCGGATAATATGGCGCACGACGACCTGGGCCGTCGGATTCCCGGCAATGGCCTGGCTGTGGTGCAGCATATGCATAAGCTGCCGGACGAAGAGACGGGATTGACGGACCGACTCCTGCACCAGAGCTTGAACTTGCGAGTGGGCATAAGGGGAGATGCTTCCAGGGGAGCGTATCAGCGCCTCTATCCATTGAGTGGCCGTCATTTCCGTTCTTTCGAATACAGGCTCCCATTCCTCAAGCAGCTTCACATATTGCGGCTCCAAATTGCCGACCAGAGCACGGATAACTTCCGTATGCTCCTTCTCCTGCATTTTCCAGAACCGGATTTCTTCCAATAATCTCAATGGCATAAGCGGTCCGTAGACTCTAAGCATGGATCATTCCCCCTTGCATAAAATATGGCCGATTCCGACATAAACACTATTGTCAATGTATTCGATCGTCTAATTATGTATGCCTGAAAATTCAGTGGACAGGGCCGTTGGATCCGGGGAGGACAAACAAATTTTGGTGCCTGCAGATAAACGATTCTTTACGCTCGGCGATGCATCGGGTATACTAGGTGTAATCGAGTTTCATAAGGTGAAACTTTGAGAGGGTGTGCACATGGTAGATGATAATAAACTGACGGTGCGTGCCGTTGAGCGCGCTCTAGATATTTTGTTATGCTTTACGGACGCTTCGGATTTAAGCTTGACCGAAATATCAGGCAGGGTAGGGCTTCATAAGAGCACCGTTCACCGGCTGATCGCTTCGCTGGAGAGCAAGGGCTTCCTGGTCAGGCATGCAGAAACGGATAAATTCCGGCTTGGCTTGCGGATTTGGGAGCTGGCTGCCGGCATGTCGCAGACGGATGACCCTGCGGTGCTGCTGCTGCCAGAGATGGAGAGGCTGCGCGATATCGTGGGAGAGACGGTCAGTTTGTATGTCCGTGACGGCTTGGAGCGGATTCGCATTCAAGCGGTTCAGAGCAACCAGGCCATCCGTCGGGTTGCCCGGGTTGGCGTAAGGCTGCCGCTGTATGTCGGCGCCTCCAGTAAAATTCTGGTGGCCTTCGCCGATCCGGAGACTCTGGAGGAGCTGAAGAAGTCGGAGGATTGGCCCAACGGCCCGGAACGCGAACGGTTTCTGGAACAAATCCGGGAGGCGAGAAGGCTGGGATATGCCACCAGCATTGAGGAGAGGGAGGAAGGGGCGGCGGCCATTGCCGCTCCGATCTTCAACCGCTCCCATAAGCTCGTCGCGGCTCTGGCGGTGTCCGGCCCGGCTAACCGGCTGACGATGGAGCAGATGAAGCAGGATGCTCCCATCATCGTCGAAGCGGCCAACCGGATGGGCAAGATGATTCGGTAATCGCTGGAGAACAAATACTGGAGAACAAATAACCGAATAACACAGCAATCCCCCCTGTGCGCATCGCACAGGGGGGATTGTCTTAACCGGGCGGGCTGTCAGCGGACAGCCTGCCGCTTTTATTTGCTTTCTCTCATCATTTGACGAAGAACGGTTTGCAGAATACCGCCGTTCCGGTAGTAGTCTACGTCAACCATGCTGTCGAGGCGGACGATCGCTTCGAATTCGAAGCTGGAGCCGTCTTCGCGGGTTGCCTTCACCTTGATCTTCTGTCCAGGCTGTACGTTGTCGTCCAGTCCGAGGATATCGAAGGTTTCGGTTCCGGTCAGACCGAGCGATTTCCAGCTCATGCCTTCAGGGAATTGAAGCGGCAGGACGCCCATGCCGACCAGGTTGCTGCGGTGAATCCGTTCGAAGCTTTCCGCGATAACGGCTTTAACTCCGAGCAGGAAGGTTCCTTTGGCCGCCCAGTCACGGGAGCTTCCGGTTCCATATTCCTTACCGGCCAGTACGATCAGCGGAGTGTTCTGATCCTGATACTTCATGGAAGCGTCATAGATGGACATCACTTCGCCGGTCGGCATATAAGTGGTTACGCCGCCTTCCGTGCCGGGTGCCACTTGGTTGCGGATGCGGATGTTGGCGAACGTTCCGCGCATCATCACTTCATGATTACCGCGGCGGGAACCATAGGAGTTGAAGTCCTTTCTCTCCACTCCATGCTCCTGCAGATATTGTCCCGCAGGGCTGGTCGGCGAAATGTTCCCGGCCGGAGAGATATGGTCCGTAGTTACCGAGTCGCCGAGCTGGGCCAATACTTTGGCTCCCTGGATGCTTTCGATCGAACCCGCCTCAGGGCTCAGGTTTACGAAGAACGGAGGCTCTTGGATATAGGTAGATTTCTCATCCCATTGATACAGTTCGCCTTCGGCAACATCCAGCTCGTTCCAGCGCTGGTTGGCGCGGTATACATCTTTATATTTCTCTTGGAACATAGCCGGGCTCAGAGACAACTGGATCGCTTCCTGAATTTCCTGGTTGGAAGGCCAAATGTCCTTCAAGTAAACCGGCTCGTTGTTATTGTCATAGCCGATCGGATCTGTAGTCAGGTCGATATCGACGGTACCGGCCAGAGCGTAGGCGACAACGAGCGGAGGAGATGCCAGATAGTTCGCTTTCACCTGGGCATGAATCCGTCCTTCGAAGTTCCGGTTACCGCTCAGTACGGCCGCAACGGTCAGGTCGTTGTCGGCAATCGCTTTGGAAACTTCATCCGGAAGCGGTCCGCTGTTACCGATACAAGTGGCGCAGCCATATCCCGCAACGTGGAAGCCCAGCTTCTCCAGCGGCTCGATCAATCCGGCCTTGGTCAGATATTCCGTAACGACCAGCGAGCCCGGAGTCAAGCTGCTCTTCACGTAGCCCGGCTTCGTTAATCCGCGCTCTACCGCTTTCTTCGCTACGAGACCCGCTCCAACCATAACGCTCGGATTGGAGGTGTTCGTACAGCTGGTGATCGCCGCAATAACGACTGCACCGTTCTTCATGGTAGAGGTTTCGCCGTTCGGATGGGAGACTTTAACCTCTTCCTTCAGCTTCTCTTCGCTCAGCCCGTATCCGCCCTTCTCCACAGGGGTGCGGACGATGGTGTTGAACGATTCCTTCATCTCTGTCAGCTCTACGCGGTCTTGAGGACGCTTCGGTCCGGCCAAGCTGGGAACGACCGTGGAGAGATCCAGTTCAATGACGTCCGTATATTGCGGGTCCGGAGAATCACTTGTACGGAACAGTCCTTGCGCCTTGTAGTAGGCTTCAACGAGAGAAATTTGCTCTTCACTGCGGCCGGTCAGTCTCAAGTATTTCAACGTTTCTTCATCGACAGGGAAGAATCCGATGGTCGCCCCGTATTCAGGCGCCATGTTGGCGATCGTAGCACGGTCAGACAGGCTCAAGCTGTCCAATCCCGGTCCGAAGTACTCTACGAATTTGCCGACTACGCCTTTCTTCCGCAGAATTTGGGTAACCGTCAGAGCCAGGTCGGTTGCGGTTGCTCCCTCTGCCAGACTTCCGGTCAGCTTGAATCCGATAACTTCAGGTGTAACGAAGTATAGAGGCTGTCCGAGCATACCCGCCTCGGCCTCGATTCCTCCAACTCCCCAACCAACGACACCAAGACCGTTGATCATCGTCGTGTGAGAGTCCGTTCCGACGAGGGAATCCGGGTAAACTTCAAGCTCTCCGTCTACAGATTTCGTAGCCGCTACAGAAGCCAGATATTCCAGGTTCACTTGGTGAACGATTCCGGTATCCGGAGGAACGGCACGGAAGTTATCGAAGGCTGTCTGCGCCCAGCGGAGGAACCGGTAGCGTTCTTCGTTTCTTTCAAACTCAATCTTCTCATTATAAGCAAGAGCTTCGGAATTTCCGAAGGAGTCGACCATTACGGAGTGGTCGATAACCAAGTCCACAGGAACCAGCGGGTTAATCTTCTTCGGATCTCCGCCGGACCGTTGAACCGTGGCACGCATAGCTGCCAGGTCTACGACAACGGGTACCCCTGTAAAGTCCTGAAGCACGATCCGCGCGGGGATGAACGGGATTTCCTTGTTAGGATCGGAGTTGTCTGCCCAACCGGCAATTTGTTTAACATGTTCGTTGGTAATGGCTCTTCCGTCAAATTGGCGAACCGCCGCTTCCAGCAATACCTTGATGGAATAAGGAAGCTTCGTGATGGAGCCGAACCCTTGTTCCTCCAGCTTGCTTAGGCTGTAGTACACGTACTCTTGGTTGTTGACCGATAGAGACGTCTTGACAGAAAAATGGTCTTTTCTTGGCATGGAGTATCCCTCCTATGAAGTAATAAAAGAAAAATCAGTAATCGTTTCATCTGGTGAAATCCGATTTCACGATTGAGCTTCATCTATAGTATACCTTTTCCCGGAGACACAGTAAACCCTTTTTTCAAATATCAGCAAGTATAAGGATGACCCGCAAATAACCGTAAATTCAACGACTACACCTTGTAATATTCCGCGAGCCGACGCTTGAACTGAGCAATTTCTTTTAACATTCTTTCCAAACTGAAGGAATTAAACATTTTCCAAATTTTTATCTCATATAGTGAACCAATTGAAGGATTGTATAGGAAACGTCCGGAGCTTGTCAACCGGACCGGGACATCCCGTATAATGGAATGTTTAAACGCAGGTTGAAGCAGGGGGAATGAGGATGAGCTGGAAATCCGTCATTTATGAATATGTGGACAGACGCAACCGGATGGAGCTCGACTATTCGGTGAAGCCGGTGCTGCCTTATTTGTGGGATGAGGAATACTTGGATAAGCTGTCCAAACATATGCGCAGGCTGGCTGCCGTTCATAGGGAAAGAGGGCTTGCTCCTGTGCAGAGCGAAACCAGAGTGAAGCTGATCTATTCACAAGAAATAGAAGGGATAGTCACGGCCGATGTGGAATTGCGGCGAAGCTTTGAATATGATGTGTTAAACCGGAGGCAGAAGGAAGAACGAATTGAACGCGAACGTTTATCCCTTCGTCAGAGAGGAAGTCATTGGATCATCAGCCGGGTCGAGAGACCGCCTTCCTCTGAGCATGAGCCGGGCTCGGGAAGAGTCGAATATGCCGTCAACCCTTACATGGGGGATTGGGAAGCGGTCAGCCAGCCGGAGGATAGTGCGTACGCCCTTATAGCGGGGATGAAAACCTGCTCCATGCCGTATTTGAACAGGGAAATTTTCCCTGCGCAAAGAATGTCTCATCGAGTGGCACCTTATGATCGGGCGCAAGCGGTACGCTATGCGGATATGTGGTGGGACTCCTATAACCCCGAGTATCTGGCCTTCGACGTTAACTGCACGAATTACGTATCCCAGTGCCTCTTTGCAGGCGGTGCTCCAATGAACTATACTGGAAAAAGAGAATCCGGTTGGTGGTACCGGGGAAAAAGCGGCAAGCAGGAAAACTGGAGCTTCAGCTGGGCGGTATCCAACAGTTTGCAGCAGCATCTGCACAGCAGCAAGGCAGGATTGCGGGGGATAAGAGTCGCTTCCCCGAAGCAGCTTCAATTAGGAGACGTCATATGCTACGATTGGGACGGTAACGGACGATTCCAGCATACGACGATCGTTACCGCATTCTCGGCAGACGGCTCGCCTTTAGTCAATGCCCAAACGGTGAACAGCAAGCATCGTTACTGGGATTACCGGGACTCCTATGCTTGGACCGACCGGACCGATTACCGCCTGTATCATATCCCGGATTGGTTGTAATCGAAATATACATCTTTGGACCAGACATCTTTGACTATACTTAACCGGAGGTACACATGGACAAAAAAATACGGGTAGGGCTAGTTTACGGCGGCAGGTCCGGGGAGCATGACGTTTCTCTGCAGACCGCGCTGGCCGTTATCCAGGCCTTCGATCATTCGAAATACGAAGTTTATCCATTCTATATCACCAAGCAAGGGGAATGGCGCACCGGCAAAGCGTTGAACGGTCCGGTCGGCAATCTTCAGGCTCTCATTTCTCCCGAACAGCCGGATGCTTCAAGCCCGGACAAGAACGATCCATCGGGTATTGCCCTTATGCCATTGTTCGCCTCCGGAGGAGCGGCGGAGACTGCGGTCACCGAAGCTGCGGAGCACCCCGGGACGCTGGATGTCATATTCCCTCTGCTGCATGGAACCTACGGGGAAGACGGTACCCTGCAGGGGATGCTGGAAATGGCCAACATCCCTTATGTCGGAGCGGGAGTATTGGCTTCGGCGGTCGGCATGGATAAGGTCACGATGAAGAAGCTGTTTGCGCAAGAGGGGCTTCCTCAATGTATATACCGCCATTTTACCAAGGCTCAGTGGGCTAAGGATCAGGCTTTCTTCCTTATGGAAATTGAAGTGGCCGTAGGCTATCCTTGCTTCGTCAAGCCGGCCAATCTCGGTTCCAGCGTCGGAGTATCGAAGGCGTCGGACCGGGAGGAGCTGCTGGAAGCGGTCCAACTGGCTTTCAAATATGACCGCAAAGTTATTGTCGAAGAGTATGTGTCCGCCCGCGAAATCGAGGTGGGTGTACTCGGCAATGAGGAGCCGGAAGTATCCGTAGCAGGTGAAATTGTATCATCGAATGATTTCTATGATTACAAGGCAAAGTATATAGACGGCAAATCGGCCATGATTATTCCCGCGGAGCTTCCCGAGGAGAAGGCTCAGCAGATCCGGGAGCTGGCTCTTCGCGCTTTTCAGGCGATTGACGGATCGGGGCTTGCCAGGGTGGATTTCTTCCTGGACAAAGCGAGCGGGCAAGTCTACATTAATGAAATAAATACGATGCCCGGATTTACTCCGTTCAGCATGTATCCCCTGTTGTGGAAGGCGTCCGGCAAGACCTATCCTCAGCTGCTGGATGATCTGATCCGCCTCGCTTTCCAAAGACATGAGGACAAGAACAGCATTCAATACACTTTTGACGAAAATTAGATTAGCAGCTTCGCCCTGAAATTGTCTGAAAATAAAGTGATTTGCACTCATTTATTATTTTTTTATAACGACTATCATGCATCCATGAGGCCATGGATAATTTCTGGAGACTAAGAGCAGAAAGGGGAATACTTATGGGATTTCAAACGGAATTCAACTCAGTCTGCAAGTTTAAATCAGAGCAGGAAATGTACGAGCTTCTGGAATATGGCATGACGAAAATGGTCAAGAACGGGTTCCGGGTATACCCGACCGGCCAGAAGGTGATAGCCTATACTCCGGAAAATCAGGCGATTGCCATCGTGCAAATCTTCGCATCCGTCGCCGAAATCAACTTCCAGGGCGAGGAAGTTACTTCCGTAGAGATGAAGCTGGTTCGCAAGCTGACGGAAGAAGAGGCCAGAGTACAGACGGCGCTTGCTCACGAAATGTATTTTGGTGAGCAGGAATCTTGACCGGACGAGTTATATAGAAGGAGCCGTGTTTTTTTAATTTGACGGTTGCCTGGAAAACAGTCTGCATGGACAAGCTTGTCCACGCAGGCTGTTTTGCTTTTGTTATTTTGGAAAGGAAGTGGCGGGTTGCCGACATTCAGGCGGATGAGCGGCCGTTCTGCGGAGAAACGATTTTAGCGACGACCGGTAAGCATTACACAACTGTTAACGCCCGTAGTTGCGAAGGCTTCAGGACAGGCTGGAACAGACCCGGAGGGTTCCACGGAGATTCGTATTCCGGGGCCGGCAGACCGCTGGGAAAACGTGAAATTAGCCGGGTGGACGCCTTTGACAGCCGGTCTTAGCTATGTCTCTTTGTGAAAAATGACGGAAACTTAGGTATAACTATTCATTTTAGGTCGTCCGATGCCGATAAAATAGGAAAATAGTTGTATTTTTATTTTATCAGTCGGGAGTGTGGTCGCAGAGATGAGATTCGGAATCGTGAAGAAGATGGTGCTGGGTATTACACTCGTATCCCTAACCACGTATGGAACCAGTGCCCTGTTTATTTTTGTCCTGAAGGATATCATTGCCGGCGGGATGTCCGATTGGCTATATATTTCGATTATCTTGGGTCTTGGAGTATTCTGGACGGGCTTCCTGGGCTGGATTGCGGCCAATTGGCTGATCAAGCCGCTTCTGAAGCTTACGGAAGCGGTCAATGAGGCGGCTACCGGGAATTTGCAGGTCACTATGCCGGTTCATCATTCCAGAGATGAGCTGAGCGCGCTTAGCCAATCCTTTAATAAAATGGTTATGAATTTGAAGCAGATGATTGCCGAGGTTTCCAATAACGTTCAATTTACAAATCAAAATGCGGCTGCCCTTAGCGGAGCTATTACGCAGGCGGCCCATCAAGTTGAAACCATCGCCAGCACGATCGATGATATAGCGCAAGGGGTAGAGAAGCAGGAGAAGTCTACGCTCAGCACCTTCAATTCGGTAGAGCGGATAACCCAGGCGGCGGAGGATGTCAGCGAGAAAGCCCGCTCCGCATCGAATTTGGCCAAGGATATGGTCGGTGCCATTGAGGAGAGCGGGGAGGTCGTGCATACGCTGGTTAACGGGCTGTTCGACCTCGCCAAGGCTAATCAGCAAACCATCGAGCTGGTACGTGAGTTGGATCGGAATGCGATAGAGATCGGGAATATATCGCAAGTTGTAGGAGATATTTCAGACCAGACCCATTTGCTCGCATTGAATGCTTCTATTGAATCGGCCAGGGCGGGTGAGCACGGGGCAGGGTTCGCCGTAGTTGCCGGAGAAATCCGCAAGCTGGCGGAGCAGAGCTCGGCGGCCGTCAGCAGCATTAACGACCTGATCCAGCAAATTCAGAAGCATGTAGCCAACGTGGTCACGAATATTACGAATCAGGTCCAAATGGTGGAATATGAAAGTTCCAAAGGGGAACGGGTTAAGGAGGCGCTGAACCGGATCACTACGGCAACCCATGAAACTTCCGTATCGGTAGACCGCATTGCCGAAGTGGTGACGGATCAAGTGCGCCAGATAGAGAATACACTTGAAGAAACACGGGAAATTGCTAAGATCGTCAAGGTGATCTCCGAAGGCGCTAAGCAGGTTGCGCTATCCACTCAAGAGCAAACGGCGGTGATGCAGGAAATTGCTTCATCTTCGGAAGTCCTTAAGGAGCATGCCGACTCCCTGAACGATAAGGTCAAAGTATTCCATCTATAAGTGAATGCCGATTAGACGTTTAATAGGTAAGCCTTCTTTGTTGCGTAAAAATCCGCTGTTCTTGCTGCCTTGCAGAAGTGCAGCGTTTTTTTTCCATTGGACATTATTGGATAGTATCTTTCGCGGAAATTAGAGCGCTCACATAGATCGTTATCTCCTCCCGAATTAGTCGTTCCCCTTACTTTGCCGCATAAGGACAGTTGTGGTAAGATGGTTGCTGAACTTAAGGTAAACCCGAACAGAAAGAAGGCGGAAACTTGTTGGCGTTTCTTCTAATGCTTGTGATCGGGATGGTTTCTGCCACCTTCGGAAGTATTGTAGGATTAGGCGGCGGAATTATCATCGTTCCCTCTCTTATAAGTATAGCCCCGATGCTGCTGGGACAAGAAATTTCGGCGCAAGTCGCTGTAGGCACTTCTCTTGCCGTGCTTATTCTGACGGCCTTGACCTCGACATTGACTTATGCCAAACGAAGAAGAATAGATTTTCGCAGCGGCTGGCTTTATTTCGCATCCAGCGGTCCCGCGGCCATGCTGGGCGCAGCCTTGACGGGAAGCCTTGACCAGAATGTTTTTCAACTGGCCTTTGGCGGATTTATGCTGTTCATGGCGCTTCTGCTGATTGCAAGAGATCATTTGAAGCCTTTTGATTTCCGATGGAAGGTTCGCAGGGAATTTACCGACGCTGCGGGCCAAACCTATGTATACGGATATTCCGTTGTTCCGGCCCTGATCACCGGCTTCGTCGTTGGATTGACTTCCGGCCTGTTCGGTATCGGAGGCGGTTCTTTATTCGTTCCTATTATGGTACTGCTTTTTGGTTATCCGCCTCATATAGCCGCAGCCACTTCGATGTTTGTCATTCTGCTGAGTGCCGTACTGGGCAGTGTAACTCATGTGATATTCGGGGAGGTAGATTGGGTCAGTTTTGCCGCTCTTGCTCCCGGAGCTTTAATCGGCGGCTGGCTGGGTGCCATAGTGGCTTCCCGATTAAGCGGCAACCGGTTGCTTTGGCTGCTGAGAATGACCTTGATTGTATTGGCCGCCCGGATGATTTGGATGGGGGCTAGCGGAATTTGGCTCTAATCCGGATAGCTGGATGAAATGTCGTAGAAATGATACTGTATTATGGAATATACTAAAATATATACACAGAATCAGGATTAATATAGAAAGAGTTGATAAAGTTGAATACTCAGGACAGGGAAGTGTACACGGTAGGCAGTAAGAGCTTTACCGCGGTCGCTGTCAATACGGCCGCCAAGGCGGGAGAATGGATCAAGAGCAAGCTCGGCTCTCATACCAAGCTCGCTATGAAGACTTCCTCGCACGATTTGGTTACCGAAGTGGACAAGGGCAGCGAAGCGCTTATTCGCAATTTAATTATGACTCACTTTCCGCATCATTCGTTCCTGGGAGAGGAAGGGGTCGAGCCTGGAGCGGAGGCATCCGCCGAAGCATTGGAAGCTCACCGGGATACCGAATATTTATGGATTGTCGATCCGATAGACGGTACAACGAATTTTATCCACGGCTTCCCGTTCTTCTCGGTATCTATAGCGCTGGCTTACAAGGGAGAGCCTATTGTAGGGGTGGTCTATGATCCGTCCCGGGACGAGCTGTTCGTTGCGGAGAAGGGCAAAGGCGCTTATCTGAGAGGCCAAAGGATAGAAGTTTCCGGGGAAACACGGCTGTCCGACAGCTTGATCGGGACAGGCTTCCCGGCAGATCGCAGCGCCCTGCCCGTTAATTTGACAGGCTTGCAGGCTATCACTCCGCAGGTAAGAAATGTGCGGACGGCCGGATCGGCAGCCCTTCATCTGGCGTATGTGGCCGCCGGAAGACTGTCGGGCTTCTGGGAAATCGGTTTGAACGCCTGGGACATGGCTGCGGGAGCCCTGCTGGTGCAGGAGGCCGGAGGGAAAATAACGGATACGTATGGCACGCCTTATAGTTTATCCGTTCGCAACGTTCTCGCGAGTAACGGTAAAATTCATGACGAATTCAGAGAAACCCTGAAGCAGGCAGATGCTTTGGGATACAGCTAGGAGGAGGGGCGTCTAGCCCCCTCTTGCTTTCTCAGCCGAGAGAGACGGAATAGCGAAACTGGAATCAGCCCGAACCAGCTAACCGTCCATCCCCCCCATAGACAGTGCGTTTACGCTGACATAATACATCCGGAGATTCTCCGAAAAGTAGATAAGTCGGGTAGAGTCCTTTATTTGCATGAATAATCGTACAGATGGACAGACAAGCCCTGTAGAAGGGTCGCCTCTGTATGAAATATCGTACAAACTTCTCCGAGTTATTTTTCGGCTCCCCGATGTTTGCTATTGATTTTCTTGCACAGGGGTGCTATCTTTTTTATATATATTAAACCAAGCAAGCGCATCGGAATAATTTATGATAAAGGATCGGATTCAGGGGGACTTTAGCAAAATTAGGGGAGGACGAAGGATGGAACGTCATTTTACGATGAATTGGAACCATGAACAACTGGCTGCTACGATCCATTATCCGGAGATGGACAATGCCGAGAAGGGGGCGGATCACTGCCGCTGGCCGCTGGTCATTATTTGCCATGGCTTCATCGGCAACCGGATCGGGACGGACCGGCTGTTCGTCAAGACAGCACGCCGGCTTAGCCGTCAGGGCTTCATGGTCATCCGCTTTGATTATGTCGGGTGCGGGGAGAGCAGCGGTGAATATGGGGCACAGGGCCTGAATCATCTGGTCGAGCAAACCCGCAGAGCAATCGATTACGGATTGGAGATCGATTGCATTGATCCCGAGAGGGTGATTCTGCTCGGTCACAGCTTGGGCGGGGCGGTCGCCGTTCTGACCGCTGCCAAGGACAAACGGGTGAAGTCCCTCGTGCTCTGGGCCGCCGTGGCAAATCCGTTAAGCGATATTGTACGTATCGTGGGAGATTCGGTCTATGAACAGGCGGTTAAATCCGGGCAGGCTGATTACAGCGGATACCGCCTGACGGCGGGCTTCTTCGAATCCATGACCGGCCAGCATCCGTTTCAGGAAGCCGGCAAGTTCAATGGCGATGTTCTGGTCGTTCACGGCTCGGCCGATGAGGACGTGCCGGTAGACTATTGCTTCCTGTATCAGAAAATGTTCTGGCTGCGGTCGCTCGGCCAATGCGACAAGGAAGTTATACTGCAGGCGAACCATACCTTCTCTTCCTCGGAGCATACTGCCCAGCTGCTTAAGATAACGACGGATTGGCTGCATTCTATTAATAAACGGCGTGAAGAATGGAACGACTGGATGATTTAGAAGGGTAGGGACTGCCGGAGGATGTACCGGATTAACGAGGACAGAGAATGCCGGCCGCCCGGCCTTGAAGCCGGGTGCGGCGGCACAATATTCATAAAGAGTCGCCTTCCGGGTCCGTTAATTCGTATAAACGGTCCTCGTGATCCCGGGAGACAAGCCGGCAAATCCCCTCCTCGGCCATTATGCGGTCGATGTACATAGAGACCAAAGGATAGATATGCGGCTTTTCCGTAATATATCGGCTGTCATCCGCATGATGATGCTGAATTAATAGTTCGGACAGGACGCGTGCGGAGCGGATTCCCTGCAATAGGTAGTGGCGAACCGCCGCTTGAAGAGAGGAGCTCAGTCCGGGCACCGGATAAGTGTGGTCCGCCGGCCGATCAGGGACGGTCTGAGGCTGCTCCATATCGAACAAATCGAAGGAAAGCTGTGGATCGTCATCATCCGTATTCAAGCTTAGGGTGGGTTGGCTTGCAGCATGGAGCGCGTCCATTGCCGGCAAAGCATGTCCGGCCGGTTCGAAGGTCGAGGGCGGCCGGCTGTCGCGAAATTTCCTGAGGCTTTCCTGCAGCCTGGCCACCTGCCTGTCCAGAAGCGGCAGCCCAAGCTCGAGATGGCCGGCGATATCCTTCGGAACTTCGAAGCCGTCTGGAAGAGGCAGAGTAAAATAATCGGAGAGCTGCCAGCCGTCACGATATTTCACCAGTATTTCGAACTGTTCCTGATCAAGGACATCGAAGCCTTTTATAATTTGACTGACTATTTTGGCATCGATTAATGTATGCTCCTCCAAGTGCTTGATGCCCAGCTTGAGCACCCTGCCGTCCTTCTTATTTTCCACATGATGCTGGTACCTAAGGGAAGCGCCGCATTCGCATTTTAAATCCGTGCTGCGCACCCCGGCATCTATATATCCTACGTAAATCCAGTCCTCCAGAAGATGCTCTATTTCCTCGTAAGTGGCTGTTTCCGGTATGCGGGCTCCTTTTCTGGCCGCCATATGCCGGGCGAACACCGTTCTTCGGCTGCGTTTTAACGTATCCGCCAAAAATACTCTCTGCTCCTCGGACAATTGATTCAGAATCGAATCCCGTTCCTCCATCGTTAACGAATAAACTGCATTCATAGATTCCTCCCCCTCTAAACCAGTATAGCCTTCAGAAGGGGATGCTTGTCCAGTGTTTCTCCATGCGTCTGAAGAATGAAGCGTGAAAATGACCACCATAGCTGGGGGGACATCCCCGACCGCAAAGCCATTTCTTCTCCGCTGCAGCCGTTAATTCTCCCGTTTGCCATCAACCGGATGATTATGAGCCCCCCGGGAAAACCTATACTACGGATGGCATTAACCCAGTAAGAGAGTGACAATGAGGAGTCTTATATGAAAAGGAAACGATGGTTGGTTGTAGGACTGCCTGTTCTACTATTAAGTGCGGCATATGTCGTTCTGTTCTGGTGGGAACCCGAATATGCCTACGTTCCTCCGGCAAGCCAAGTCATGAATCCCCCATCGGATGCCCGGATGAAGGGGGAGGGAGGACAGGAATATGATTTATGGGGCCAGACCATAACGAAACGGGAAGGCGGTACGATGCTGGCAGATACTGCCATGCTCTCCTCCGGGAACGGGGCCATTGCGATTGATGAGGCCTTGCTGAAGCTCGGGAGGAAAGCCATGTACAAGGAAACCTTCGGCAATGAAGTTTTTCTGACGGACATTGTTGGCATTGTGGACGGACCGCTGACGATCAGAAATATGGCCAAGGCCATTATGCAGCTTAAGGGACAGGGAACATCAAATTTAAGGGTGGAATTGGCGGAGGATGTGGCCATCGGAGACAAGGTTTATAAGAAGGGCGAGATGATCGATACGGGAATCGATGTGCCCAAGGGAGCTTACGCCCCATTGGGCATGCCGGTGAAATTTTCGCAAGGCCGGTTGAAGGTAGGGATCAGCTGCATGGCTTGCCACGCTACCGTCGACCGGGAGACGAAGCACGTCATCGAAGGAGCACCGAACTCCGATCTCAATGCAGGTCTTGTTCTGGCCTTGGCTACTAACACCAGCGCCTATTTCACACATACCGACGTCGAGAACGTCGCCAAATTTATCAAGGATTTGAACCGGACCGTTCCGACATCGGACGATCATACGGCGGTTCTGCCCGACCCTGCGGCGCTGGAGAAGGCGGTGGACGAAAATTTGGCCAAATGGCCGCCGGGCAATTTCGATTCAACAATCGATATGGCCAGCAACCCTTCCCAGATTCCGGATTCCTTCACCAAGGGCGGCCATCCCTACGGGTGGAGCGGGTTTGCTGCGGCAGGCCCTTTCCACGGGCTGAGTGCGTTCAGCAATAATGTTCATGCTCAGAACTCGGATTCCCTGGCACAGGTGGAAGCGAGCCCGGAATTGTTCGGTCTGGACAAGGAGGTTTATCTGGGAATTCTTCTGCAGAATTCGGCCAATCCCCGATATCGCTACGATCCCCGAAGCGGCTTGAAGCCTTCGGAGTTTTTGGCCAAGGTGGACCCGACTCCGGGGGTGCCTGGGGTCAACGAAATGATCAAACCCCCTTCCTTCCCCAATTTGACCCTGATGGCCCCGGATGGATTATTCATCAGCTCGCGCGGCTTTAAGGTAGGGGAACAGGTTAACGGGATGGCGGCATTCCAGAATACATTAGTTCCCCCTGAGCGCCGGGAGAAGACGAAAGCCGATGTATTGGAATTGGGAAGGACCGTTTTCCAACGGGCGCAGTGCATTTCCTGTCATTCCGGAGAAGCCTTCACCAACAACCGCGTGATTTCGTCTGCGGTCATCGGTACGGAGCCTTCCCGGGCCAAGGCGCTTAAGAAAACGGAGAGATTGTTCGGACCGACCACGATGTTTGCCCCGGATACCCCGGTTCCGGTTCCGCGCGGGGCGAAGGTGCTTGAAGTTCCCACGGGCCATCTCGATCCGGAGCAAATGAAGCTGGCCTTTGCCTGGGGGGATTCCCCGGGAGGATATAAGGTCAAGGGGCTGATCGGGCTTCGCTGGACGGCCCCGTATCTGCATGACGGAGGGGTAGCAGTTGGCCCGGACCTTGCGCAGGTGGGGATTCCCGGCACCTTCATGCAGGGGGTGGAACCGGATCCGGCCAATAGCTTACGCGCGCTGATCGATAAGAAGCTGAGGCAGCAAGTCATCGCGGCCAACGAGCAGTCGCAGACGCTGAAGGAGGTGCATGTGGCTGGTATCGGGCATGAGCATTGGGTGGATTCAACCACCGGATTTACTAAAGAGCAGCAGGACGCCTTGATTGAATACCTACTCTCGTTAAAATAACCGGTCCGGTGAAAAACCGGGCCCGCAAATTTGGGGCTGAATGATTGCAGGCTGTTTTGTACACCCAAGATTACAGGAAAAGAGGGATTTCCCGTTGAAAGCAGTCACCTATCAAGGAATTAAGGACGTTCAGGTCAAGGAAGTGCAGGAGCCCCGGATCGAGAAGAGTGATGATGTAATCGTACGAATAACCAGTTCGGCGATTTGCGGCTCCGATCTGCATCTGATTCACGGAATGATACCGAATCTGCCCGCCGATTATATTATCGGGCATGAACCGATGGGAGTTGTCGAGGAAGTCGGGCCAGACGTAACGAAGGTGAAGAAGGGGGATCGCGTCATCATTCCCTTCACCGTTGCTTGCGGGCAATGCTTCTATTGCACCAACAACCTGGAAAGCCAGTGCGATAATTCCAATCCGCATGGGGAGGCGGGAGGCTTCTTCGGCTACTCGGAAACATACGGCGGCTATGCCGGCGGACAAGCGGAGCTGCTGCGGGTTCCGTTCGCCAACTTTACGGCCTTCAAGGTTCCGGAAGATTGTGAGCTGGAGGACGAGAAGCTGCTGTTTCTATCGGATATTCTCCCTACGGCATATTGGGGAGTGGACGATTCCGGAGTCAAGCAGGGGGATACGGTTATTGTGCTGGGGTGCGGCCCGGTCGGGCTGCTGGCGCAGAAGATCGCCTGGCTCAAAGGGGCGGAGAGAGTCATAGCGGTCGATTATATCGGCTACCGGCTGGAGCATGCGAAGCGTACGAACCGGGTGGAAATCGTCAATTTCGAAGAGGAAGACAACATTGGCAGCCATCTGAAGGAAATGACCGGCGGCGGGGCGGATGTCGTCATTGATTGTGTCGGGATGGACGGCAAGATGACGTTCCTCGAAATCGTTGAATCGGCCTTGAAGCTTCAGGGCGGGGCTATGGGGGCCATCCAGATTGCCAGCCAGGCGGTCCGTAAAGGCGGGACCATCCAACTGGTCGGAGTTTACGGCATGCGTTATAATGCTTTTCCGCTAGGCGATCTGTTCAGTCGAAATGTTACGTTGAAAATGGGGCAGGCGCCGGTCATTCACTATATGCCGGAGCTGTACCGGTTAATTACAGAAGGTCGGCTGGACCCGACGGATATTATTACCCATCGGCTGCCCCTGCTGGAAGCCAAGCAAGGATATGAAATATTCGATACCAAATCGGATAACTGCATCAAGGTAATCTTAAAGCCGTAGTCATATAAAAGGGACCGTCCCTGTCAGGGGCGGTCCCTTAATCGATACCGATGATTTCCCGCAAGCTAATGCAGAGGATTTGCCTCGCCGGCCGGCGGCTGATCCCCTGTATCGGCTATACGCTCGGTCATGCCTGGCATTACCGGAAGGAAAGGCTCCAGCCCGGAGAAAAATTGTGCCTGTTCCTCATGAGAGACCAGCCCAAGCTCCACGCCGGTTGCCTTGGCTATAAACGGATCGAGTGTGCACAGGTCGGCTGCCGTCACATCCGCCAAGCTTGTCTTGCCAAGAGAGTAGCATGCAAGCTCCATCTCCCGTACGGCCGCATTGAGGAAGTTGACCAAAGTTTCGGTGCTCCGTTCCGGGTCCAACTGATCCGTCATTTTCGCATTGTAGACAACCAGGCTTGTAGGGGGCTCGAAAGGCACCGACTTCGTCATCTGGTCGCTGATCAGGGCCATGATAACGGCCGTTCCCATATAGACGGCATCGGCTCCCAAAGCGATTGCTTTCAGACAATCCCCGGGAGTGACCAGCCCTCCGGTTGCAATAAGGCTGACATCCCCGGTCCTGCCCTTGCGTGCAAGAAACTTGGAGGCCCTCGTAATGGCATACAGGGTGGGCAGTCCCACATCGTCCTCCAGAATAGGGGCGGCAGCATGGGTTCCGCCTTCGGCACCGTCCAGCGTTACGAAATCGACCCCGGCTTCCAGAGCGATTTGCAGCTCTTCCTCCAGAAAGTGGGTGGCCGCTATTTTCAGACCTACCGGGACCCCGGTCTCTTCCCTCAGCTTCTTGACAAGGGAAATAAACTGCTCCTTCGTGTCTATGCCCGGCAGACGGGAATGAATGACCGCATCTTTCCCTTCCGGGATGCCGTATACCTCGCGAAATTCGACGCCTATATTTTTGGCGGCCGTCCGCTGCGGGCTGGACCCTTGGGCCCCCTGGCCCAACTGGATCTCAATGGCATCCATTCGGCTATACTTATCCGGCGTATTCAACCAGCCTCCGCGATTGTATTGGCCGATGAGAAGGGAAGCGGCTTCTCTCTCTTCCTCGAGCAGCCCGGCTTCCCCCGTATTGGTCGCCGTACCGATTTTGGTAGCGGCGCGGGCAAGCGCGATTTTGGCGGTTTTGCTCAGCGCTCCTCCATAAGACATGGCTGCAATCATGATGGGGATGGAGATCGTGAGCGGTTTCCGCGCTTTCTTGCCGATGGTAACGGAGGTATTGATCTGAACGTCTTCCGGAGTCGGGAATCGATGCAGATGAACGGGATTAAACAGCAGCTTCTCCCAAGGCGAGAAGCGGATATGGCTTCCGAGAGGTCTTGCGGGAGGCAGCCCCGATTTGGAACGCATCATAATCTCCATCAAGGAAACAGCACCGACCTTCTTGGTGGAAGGAACCATCTCGAACAGGTTCTCGGTATACTGATCCCTCGCGATTCTCTCAATCGCTTTATCCACGCTTTCATTGACGGCGCTTCTAATGATATTACTTACCCATTTGAACATGTTCAGCTCTCCTGTTATTGTCCGTTCTATTGCTGCATGCCGTTCTTCAGCTCTTCCACCCGTTGGGCCAGGGACAGGCATATTTGCTTGACCTCGCCCAATTGACGGGCGGCATTCTGTTCCTCAATGGCGATCTGGTTCAGCCGGTCGTCCCCGAAATTCGTCAAATCCTTGAAGTGCCGGGTCTCGATCGTTGATAAAGTACCCGCAATCGTTTGCAGGCGTTGCAGCTCGTGATGGACATATTCGAGCGAATCGTTAAACGAGTTGTCATGAGTATCCATATAGGTTCAGTCCTTTCTAGATTAAAAATAGTGGCTTGATTTTACTATTCTGATTAACCTTTCCATTATTTATTCAGAAAGAGTTTTAGTTTTGGAGTAGATTGCCCCAAGCCGGGCAGGCTATTAACGACAGATTTATGCAGGAAGGATGAGTGGCCGGACGTGCGTAACTATACTTTCACCGGGGCGTTCTTATTGGGAATCGGAATGGTCGGGATGCTGGACGGGATCATTTTTCACCAAATTTTGCAGTGGCACAGCACTTTTATGCATACAGACCGCTTTCATCAAATCGTCAGTGACGGCATATTTCATTTGATCGTGACGATCATCCTGTTTATCGGGGCCGTCCTGTTGTGGAAAAGCGATCCGCAGGACAACGGTCATAGGCCGGAAATATTCTGGGGCGGGCTTCTTGTTGGAGGGGGACTGTTTAATCTCGCTGAAGGACTAGTCAATCATCATATTCTGGGGGTCCATCATGTCAAGGCCGGTCCCTACCAGTTATATTACGACTTATCGTTCGATGCGGCCGCTTTGCTGATTCTGTTAAGCGGGGTGGTACAGATAAGAAGACAGCGAACGGTGAAGGGGGAACCCGGGGAGGCCAAATAGAGGTTGATCGTCAATACGATTTATCCGTCCGGCGATAAACCTCTTAATCATTCCACCTTGATGTCATTTTGGCGTCCCCCATACCAATGGTAGAACGATCGGGCGGCCTCCAACGGCACATCAGTCACACTGGCGTGATGAACCGGTTTGGCCCGATTAATGGTTTCGATAGACGCGAGGCCCATCCATTTTTGAAATAGGCTCCGGGTTATATGGACTTCTATGACCTTCTCCCGTTTGGACACGAATAAATTGGTAGCCAGACTTCCGGTTTTAAACTGGATGAAGTGATCCTTCAGCAGATACCGCGTGTTGAAGAAATCCAGCAATCTGGACATAACGACAAGAATAAGCAGAGCTATGGATAGCATCCACCAGGCCTGCTCCATTTTCCAAACGGTCGGTTTGAAATAAAACAGGGCAGCCGTTGCCAAGATCCAGATCCAGCTTGGCCGCAGCATGCGCATCCACAACGATTTGGCCGGAAGGCGGAGCATGTTCTGCGAAACCTCGTAGCCCGGTAAAATTTCCGATACCATTTCATAGGCCCGACGGACCGGCAGATAGGGATAGAGGGAATTGACCCCTAGCTCTTCATTACCGGCACTGCCTGCACTGATCAGTTTCACTTCGGCCAGCCCGAGCCATCTTTTCATCAAGGATTGCGAGATTATGACGGCCTGTACCCTTTCTTTTGAAATGGAAAAGGCGGTTTCATCCAGCACACCCTTGGATATATAAATGCGATCTTGATCGGAAGAAATTTGATATTTCCCATATTTAAGAAAGGTCCTGACAATTCCGAAAGCGGTAGAAGCAACGGCGAGGACAATGATGATGATCGTTATCATCCACCAGGAGCTCAGGATACTCTTAAATAATCCCTCGGCTTGTTTTTCCACATGAAAAATATCATCGATTTTGGAATACAAAGACCCGAGAATCGGAATGAGGACCAGGAAGCTTAAGGAAGTAAAGGATGCCTTAATAATGTCCTTCCTCGTCGGCTCGAAATGGATGCTCCGATTCGATATCTGCCGGGGTAATGCCGTTTGGCAAGCAGCCTGCTCCAAATCGCCGCCATTCAAATGCTCCGCTCTTCCGTCCCGGTCGGCGCCTGCTATTTTCGCTTCCATCCGATCGGCTTCCGCTGGGGAAATCACTTCGAATTTAACCGCTGCATCATCACCGGCCATTCCGGTTTCGAAGTGGATGGAGGTTACCTTAAATAGTCGATGGAACAGCGAAGTATGACGGTGGACGTTTTGAATTTTGGCGAAAGGAACGGTTTGCTCCGTTTTGTTGAAAACCCCCTTGTACAGATGAAAGGAAACGTCATCCAGCACATATTTATGGGTGAACCATTTCAGTACGATGGAAATAAGCGAAATTCCGAAAACCAGCAAAAAAATAAGCCTGCCATAGATAATAAAGTACGAATCCGAGCCGGCTTTAATCACGAATAAAAAGAGGGCGATAAAACCGGAATTTCTGATCAGCTTCCAAAGGTCGAAAAGGATAAGAAGCGGATGGTATCGCTTGGCTCCAGTCATTGTTCCACTTCCTTAAGCTTTGCATATTGAGCGATCTGATTCCTTAAGTCGATAGCGTCCTGTTTCGGAAGAGCCGGTATGGAATGGGTGGAACCCATCGTTTCAATGGAAACGGAGCAGAGTCCGTATTTTCTGAGCAACGGCCCCTGATTGGTGGCCACCGCTTGAATCTTGGTCATCGGGACAAGCTGATGCTTCTCGAATAATACCCCTGATTTTAACTGCAAAAATTCCTCGCTGACATCGTAACGCCAGTTTTTATAAAGCAGGAACGGGCTGATGAAAGACCAAATCGCTACCGGCACATAGATTGCGGTAATACCGATCAGAATCCAGCCAATCCACTCTTTCCAGGAAAATCGAGCGTCCAGATAAAATAAGACCCCGAGGATAATGAGTACGATCAGGTTAGATAAGATTTCGCGAATGATCCATACCTTGACTGCATCTCTGGATAAACGTTGCTCGGGCACATTCAATTGAGAATACATACATTCACCGCCTGTATTTGCAAACTCCGTATTTTAATATATCATCTTTTCACGCCGCTTCGTAAAGCATAAATGGCTTTTCCATATATTGCTGCGGTTACCTGAACCGTTATAGGATTTCTACTAATCTATTATAGGTTATCTTTCTTAACTCACCGGAAACGCTCCCTTAAATTATTCTTAACTCGCGTGAAATCGCAATGGAATCGCCTATAGAAAGAACTCAAGTAGCGGTGAGCTTTAAACATGATGCCCTTCTGCTCATTCCCGATTAAAAATGTACGCGCCAAAACTTTACGGATGGCGTCCTTTGGGATATAATGTTAATCAATTATGG
The DNA here is from genome assembly GCF_051966115.1 of Paenibacillus sp. SAFN-117. NCBI lineage: Bacteria > Bacillati > Bacillota > Bacilli > Caryophanales > Paenibacillaceae > Paenibacillus > Paenibacillus sp. SAFN-117. Next base: position 7,960 of record NZ_JBQCLK010000042.1, on the reverse strand, counting down.
ACTCGTTCAGACGAGTCGGACAGGAGGTGAGGTAGGAGATGAATCGCTTTGTTGCCCGTATTCGTATTAGCCAACTGCCGCTGGCATTGTTTGGCATTATCTTTGCTGCAGCATACAACGGGATACGTATGTCCATTTATGCTTATACGAATACAACAATTATGGCGAAAGACTCTCCTGCCTTGACCTGAACGGATGGCTATGTACATTTGAGGCTGCGGGGAAGTGTTCCCTGCGGTCTTTTTTTGTTTAAGCGGCGGTATCTCGCGTCCTGCAAGCCGTCGGAAGGCTTGGGAAACTGCGGGGCCGTTGGTTCCGGTCCGGGGAGTCGGCCGCCCGGAGGAGGATCATAATGATTGTAAGCTTGCAGCAAGTTCAAAAATATTACGGCGCGAATCTGGTGCTGTCGAATGTTACTTTTGAAGTGGGGGAAGGAGAGAGGGTTGGTCTCATAGGCCGCAACGGAACGGGAAAAACAACGATTTTCCGGGTCATGGACGGCACCTTGACGCCCGAGAAAGGCCAGGTGTTCATCCGCAAAGGGGCCCGGATCGGCCTGCTGAATCAGGTGCCGGCTTATGAAGACGGCCGGACGGTTTACGAGGTGCTGGCGGAGGGATATAAGGAAGTAAGGCAGTGGGAAGCGGAAATGAAGGAGCTGGAGGTCCGGATGTCGGACCCCGAGGTGGCTTCGGACGGGAAGCGGCTGAGCGCCCTGCTGGACAAATACGGGAAGCTTCAGGAGCTGTTCGAGCAGAACGGGGGCTATGAGATGGAGGCTTCCATTCAACGGGTGGCTGCCGGCCTGGGCATTCCGGCCGAGCAGTATGACAGACCCTTCTCCTCGCTGTCCGGCGGGGAGAAGACGAAGGTCGGCCTGGCGGCATTGTTGCTGCAGAGGCCGGACCTTCTGCTTCTGGATGAGCCGACCAACCATCTGGATATGGATGCCATCGAATGGCTGGAGACGTTCCTGAGCTCGTATTCCGGGACGGTGATGGTAGTATCCCACGACCGGTATTTCCTGGACAAAGTCGCAGTCAAGATCATCGAGATCGAGGATGGCGAAGCCTTTGTCTACCATACCAACTATTCGGGGTACCAGAAGGAGAAGGAAGCCCGCCTGCTGAAGCAGTTCGCGGACTATCAAGAGCAGCAGAAGAAGATCAAAAAAATGCAGGAAACGATAAAGCAGCTAATCGAATGGGGAAACCGTGCGAATCCTCCCAATCCGTCATTTCATCGGAGGGCCGCATCCATGCAGAAGGCTCTTGACCGCATGGAGAAGCTGAAACGGCCGATCCTGGAACGCAAGGCTATGGATTTGCAGCTGCAGCAGGAGGACCGTTCCGGACGTCAGGTGATTGAGCTGGACAGGGTAAGCAAAGCCTACGGCGAACAGCGGCTGCTGAACGGAATAGGGGCACGGCTTCTCTATGGCGAGAGGGCCGCCTTGATCGGTCGCAACGGATCGGGCAAGAGCACATTATTGAAGCTGCTGCTCGACCCGGCCGGGAAGGACGAAGGCGAGATCCGCCTGGGTTCGCGCGTACAGATCGGCTATTTGGCACAGGAGGAAGCTCCGCCGGAAGAGAATAAAACCGTGCTGCAGTATTTTCGTGAAGAGCTGGCCATGGAGGAAGGAAGAGCGAGGGGAGAGCTGGCGCGCTTCCTGTTCTATGGGGCCGACGTGTTCAAGCGTGTAGCCAATCTGTCCGGAGGGGAATGGAGCCGGCTGCGCCTGGCGCTGCTGATGTTCCGCAAGCCAAATCTGCTGCTGCTGGACGAACCGACCAATCATCTCGATATTGATTCAAGAGAAGCGCTGGAGGAAGCGTTGGAGGAATTCCCCGGCACCTTGCTGGCGATATCGCACGACCGGTATTTCATCAACCGGCTGGCACGCAAAATATGGGCTCTGGAGCAGGGAACCCTTACCGTTCATGAGGGAAACTACGATGAATACCGGGAGAAGCGGGAGGCGCAGTCCGCAGCAAAGGATGATGTCGCGGTCAAGCAGCAGGTCAAGGAAGCGCGGAGGACCAAACAGGACCCAACGGAAGGAGCGCTGCACAGGCAGCGGGAAACAAGCGGGAGTACGGAAGCAAGCGGCCGGAAGAAGGAGGGCACCCCTGCCGGCGAGAAGCATCTGCCCGGCTCACCGGAGCAGTGGGAGCAGGAGATTTCCGCAGCGGAATCCCGGATTCAGGCACTGGATGAGCAATTGGCCTCCTTGTCTTGGGAATCGGCCGAAGAATGGAATCCGCTTCTTGAGGAACGGACCAAGCTTCAACAGCACCTGGATGAACTCTACCGGATTTGGATGGAGGCCGGGGAGTAGATACAGTCGGAAGGAACGGATAAGAAAAGTTTCCGGAAGAAAGAGAATCTTGGAACAACATCGAACTATAAACAGTGAAAAATGCATATCCGTCATTAGGCACCGTGGACATCAGGATGTTCCGGTGCTTTTTTAAATTAAAAGTATAGGTTTCACCTTCTTTTTGGGAAATAGAGACGATTTTAATGTATTTTTGCTCGTCTTTGGGATGTCTTTACCGACCCGGATGCGGAGTGTGGCTTTCCTTTGCACATCATTTGCTCCAACAGGGAACGAGTGTGAGCGTTTTTCTAACAGAGTGCAACCAGCGGTTTTCAGAGGAAAGAAACCTGAAGTTGCAAATATACCAAAAATTACAAAGTTAACTGTTGAATAAGAACGTAAGTTCTGATACAATTGATTTAGAACGATAGCTATCGGATTTCAATAAATAAAGACTTGGGAAGGAAAGCCCAGAGCAGTATCGAATCATTAAGTAGTGATAAATGTATATATCAGTCATCAGGCGCCGAGAAATCCAATCAGAATCCCGGTGCTTTATTTTTGCCTGCAATCGCATTCAAATTAACATTGAAGGAGGTAATGATTAATTATGATCATTGAAACTAAGCTGGTGCATAAGCCCGCTTTTCGGGCGGTGGGCATTCAGGAGATGGTACATTTTAGCGCAGAGGAGAAACCGTCGGAGAACGCCATTGCCAAGTTGTGGGATAGATTAAATGCTCGTACCTGCGAAATTGCCGATCCGGTCGGGTACCGTGGCTATGGGCTGATCCATCAAACCCCCGAGACCAAGCCGGGTGACCCGTTTAACTACATAGCCGCAGTTGGTGTTCATTCCTTCGGCCAATTGCCGGAGGGAATGATTTCTGTAGAGGTTCCGGCTTCGCTTTATGCAGTGGTTACTTACCGGGGAGTGCTGGACGGATTGGGAGAAGGCTTCGAATATTTCTGGAGTAACTGGCTGCCCCAGTCCGAGTACGTCTACGAAGGTATGTATGAGTTTGAATTTTATGATCAGCGGTATCGGAACCGCACCGATCCCGAATCCGAGATCGATCTGTATTTTCCAATTTCACCCAAAGGGAAGCAGGGATAAGCCATGTCATCGCTTAAATACTCTTACGAGCCTTCCGTTGTCAGTTTGCCCGGATTCACTGTGGTCGGTGTGTCCTATGATGCCTCTCTAACCCAGATCTTCGAGCAGCAGTTGGGCAAGAAAGCATATGAATCGGTGCTGAGTCGCAAGGATGAGATTTCGTCCCGTATCTCTGACGACGTCTACTTGGTACAGGTGTACCCGCGGAAAGAGGGTTTTAATGCTCAAGTAGATCCTTTTACGCAGTTTATCGGCTATTTGGTTGAAGGATGCGATAGGGTACCCGAAGGGATGACGTCCCGTTCGTTCCCCGATCGGGAATATGTCAAAGTGACTCACCATGGGCTGGAATCCGAGCTAGGCCATACTTATGATTTTGTTTATGGCAAGTGGATTAGGGAGAACGGCCGCTGTCCGGATTCGTTCGATTTCGAAATATGGGATGAGCGTTATAAACCGGATCAGCCGGACAATCAAATAGATTTGTATGTGGCCTTGGAGCCGGCAGGAAAGGAATAGGAGAGAATGAAGAACATTATCGCTGACAAAGCCCTGCTTAAAAGAATAGATTGCGCCTATCTTCCTGTTACTAATGCCGAGGCTGCGGCGGAATGGTACAGTCGTGTGCTCGGCTTGAAGCTGCGCTCCCCGGTTAAACCCGGCAGAGGAGCCATCATGATTATGGGCGAGGGACAATGGTTGTTCCTGCTTCCCTGTCCGAACGGCGTTCCGTTGACCTTCCCTACCACAGGCTGGACTAAGGATGAAGAGCCTTTCGAGATGTTTCCGCTTTGTTTTGAAACCGATGACATTCGCTCGCTTCATGCTTCCTTGCTGTCATCGGGCGCTTGGGTGGAGGAACAGATCCGGGATGAAGGAGGCTGCGGCCTGCAGCTGAACTTCAAAGATCCGGACGGCAATAAGTTTCAGGCGTGGCAAGCGCCGAGACAGGAGTAGAGCCTATGAATAGCACAGCTCAAGTTCAGAATCGGATAGCCAGTGTATTTGTCCATGTAACGGATTTGCGGCGCGCAGCGGCATGGTATAGCGAGCTGCTGGGTGTGGCTCTGCGGGAAGAGAGGTTGAATGGCGGGCCGGTATACTGGTTCGATCTTCCCGGAACCGGCCTTATTCTGGATACCAACGAAAACAACCGGAAAGACCCGCAGTGGCGCGAGGATATGCAGCCTCTCCTTATGTTCCCTTGCGACGACATCGATGCAGCCTATGCCTATGTGAAGACTAAGGCGGAGCCTCTATTTGAACCTGAGAGGCATACGGGTATGGCCTACTTCAATTTCCGTTCACCGGACGGACGGGCGTATATGGTGTGCTGGTCGCAGGGAGGCGGCGAGGATGTGGCCCCTGTCCATAGCTCCAGTCCTATTGTTCCACGCATAGGCGGCGTGTTCGTCAATGTTCGTGATATGAAGGCTGCGGCAGCGTGGATCAGCGATCTGCTTGGAGTACCTCTTCGTGAAGAGGACACAGGGGATTCGATTTACATTGTGCCTACATCGCGTGGAGCGGATTTGCTGTTGGATGATAATCGGGTGCGGCGTGGGGAAACGTTCGAAATTCCGTTCATGTTCGACAGCCATGACATTGATGCTGCTTACGCCTATGCCACCGAACGGAACCTAAGCGTGTTCCACGGCATAGAACGTCACGGCGGCGTGGCTTACTTCACGCTTTCCGATCCGGATGGCAACCTGGTCATGGTTTGTCAGGAGGAAGCGTAATCTGATAACCAAACTTGGAAACCGAATGAGCAGAGCAGAATAAACGGAGCGCATCCAAGGCGATTGACCGCCTTGGATGCGCTCCCGCTATTTTCAATGAATGACCTAGCCTAACCCCTTCCTATGATCAACCCGATCACGCTCTGCCCGGAAGAAGAGTAGGGAGGTTGAAACGGACAGTTAGGGTCTAAATCTTTAGGATGATCTATAATCTATGGCATGAAAGTCGATGCGGAAGCTCTTGACCTAGATTATGAATTGGAGAATTGCAGAGTAGAGAGAACCGGATAATGGTCTGATGGGAACCCGTTCTCGATTTGGTTCCGGATGATCGAGGTCGATAGGAATCGTCCTTCGCTGCTGCTCAGAATGTAATCGATCGGTCTGCCTTCCGATCCACCGAAATAACCGTGAAAGGTCAGAGTGTGCTTCGTCTCCATCTCGGTCAGATGATCGTAGCAGCTGGTCATTGGAATTTGCGAGGTCGCACTTTCCAGCAGTCCGCTTTCCGGTACGTCGTTGAAATCCCCTGTTATAATAAAAGGAAGAGGCCGCTGCTCGTTAAGCTCTTTGATTTTGCTCGCGGTAAGCTTCAATCCTTCCTGTCTGGCTATTTTGCCCGCATGATCCAGATGCGTATTGAAGAATCTCAGCACCGGCTCGGTATCGTTCCCCAAAGATAGCTCCACCCAGGAACAAATTCTCTCGCAACGCGCATCCCATCCCATACTTCCAATAATCTCCGGAGTCTCCGACAGCATAAAGGACTCTTTGTTCGTTATGGAGAACTTGTCCTTCTTAATAAAGACCGCGCTGAACTCCCCAACCTTGTCGGATGCGACCCGATTAACTCCATAGACCTCATAGGTTGGCGATAGGCGCTCGGTCAACCAAGCGAGCATCGGAAGAGTGGCTTCCTGGGTTCCCAGTAAATCGGGGGTATGCTCTTCTATGATTTGGGCTACCCAGTGCTTCCTTTGATCCCATACATAAGGATCGGAAGGGACGGCCACCCGAAGATTGAAAGTCATGACTTTGATCTCTGCATTCATTAATAATCCTCCCTGAAACAATAATGAAAATAATCCCATTAATTCCGCATGGGAAGGCTGAATCTCCCCGTATAGATCGACTTAAGAGTCTTCATTAAGTATTCCAGAGATTGTTCCAGGAAGCAATAAAAATGATGGAATATAGTCCTCATCACCTTTCAAGAGGTCCTAATTGTTCATCCGGATCACAAAAAAATCCCCTTTGTTCAGAAAGGGGAAGCCAGCTTTTCCATATAGGGCCGGTGAAGTTGGTCTGGGAGTCGGAAAATAAGGGACAGGTCGCAGCCATAAGCTTGAATACGAATGATACAGAGTGAATCTTGATCAGTGGAAGAATATAGAAGAATAAGAAAAATAACGAAACGACTTGAAAAGGCTGAACGGGAAATGAATTGGTCATGAATCAGGTAGGCTTTATATGTACAGTGTGTGCTAGAACAAGTCCGATAGCTGTTCTTTCCGGCATACATAAACAAAGGCGGGAGGAATATTATAAGGCACAAAATTTATGCTTTCGATATTGAAATGTTCTTTCAACTGTTTCTTCATCTGAAAGGAATATTGAAACGCGACGAACCAGCCGCCGGGTCGTAACGACAGTAAAATTTGCTCCAGCAGCTTGTCTCGGACCGACTGTTCGAAATTGAAGAAAGGAAGGCCGCTTAGAATGCAGTCAAGATGTGGAATGCCTTCGCTCTGAAGAGCGTTGGTAATCTGGGTTGCATCGGGGTAGCAAGTATAATCCGGATACATCTGGCTTAATCGCCCCCGCAGAAGGGCATCCCTTTCAAACAGAATGAATTTGCCGGGATGGTTCCTGGCATTATGAATGAATTTGGTAATGGCCCCGGTACCTGCACCGAGCTCGGCGGTATACCGGATTTCCGGCCATGGTACGGCTTCGACCATCTTGCGGGCCAGAAACCTGGAGCTGGGGGTTACACTTCCAATCTGTTTGGGGGCACGAAAGAATTTATATAGAAATAACATTTTCTCATTCTTGTCTTTCTTATCTTTCCTGTCTAGAGGCGTGTTAATGGTCATCCAAAATCCCACCTTAGTATAGAATTAAGAACCTGGCCCTGAAACCCCTTTCTCCTAAGTGAAACGTAATGGTGAACAAATGTCAACTGGAGGGATTTGTATTATTTTGTCGATTGGCGTTAAGATGCTGAAATTGCAGGGGTTCCACAGGAACCGGAAAATATTAAATTTTATCCGCCAACGGTTCATCGCCTCCTCGATATTGATTACGGAATTGACCGGGCGGCGTTCCCGTCATTTTTTTGAAAATGCGGGTAAAATTATGGACTGTAGTGTAGCGCAGCCGTTCGGCAATTTCTTTAATCGGAAGGTCAGTATGAATTAACCATTCCTTGGCCTGTTCAATCCGTATTTCGATTAAAAAGGTGCTGAAATTGACAAAGTCTGCTATGGTTTCCTGAGTTTTTTGCATTATAATGGAAATAATTTTCCGACCTTCACCTTCTAGATGAACGTTTAACTGGATTTCATACAGTTAGTTTGCTCTTCTGGAGCGAAAGATGGAAACTAACTGGAAAAACTACAGCTAGTTTGTGCAAAAAAGGCGATTTCGGCAAAAAGACTTGAATCTAAATGTAGTTTTTCCATTTAGTTTAATCATTTTCGATGGCGTAAAGTATTCTGTGTACCAAGATTTGGAGCCTTCACAGGCGACAAAAAAGTAGGGTATTCTCGGGATTGC
>NZ_JBQCLK010000041.1:0-64282 GCF_051966115.1 Paenibacillus sp. SAFN-117 | reverse complement strand
GTGGATACGGTCCGAAAACCGTATACGCACTGGCTTCATTCATTCACTCGTTGTTCAGTTTTCAAAGGGCAATGCTGATTCTAACAGCCTCTCGGCAATTATCGCATCTCTCAAGCGCGACCTTCTTATAATATCACGCTTTTCCGCTTTTGGCAAGAGCATAAATATTTCCAAACCGGCTCTCTTCGTAATTTATATAAGAAACAAGTCGGCGCTTATAAAGCTCTTCACCAAAATTGGTTAGAGATCGATCGGCTGTCGAGATGATTGCTCAAACCATTATCGGCATTCAATGATGCTCAGATAATTTAAGACAGCGAAAAATAATGTAACATATTCTTGGGACCAAAATCAACTTCATTTTTTACCAAATTAATAATAAACAAAGCATTATATATTTTTCGCGCAGCCCCGGGCTAAAAAAACTCAACTTTCGTAGAGTGAAAATCGGTCCAAGGGTTTGATGTAACTGAAGAAAATATAAGGTTGGACATAGATATTGCACAAATAGAAAACCACCGCTTCCATAGGTCGTCGGTCTAGCTGTAATTTATGCAGGTAAATTCAAGCGAATGGTACAAAGCGATAAAATTAAATGGAAAAACAGCAGTTAGAATCGAGATTTTTTGCTGAAATCGCCCTTTTTGCAAAAATTACTGCAGTTTTTCCATTTAGACCCCCATGCCGCTGACCGCGGCACCATCAGATGATGAAAATGGATGGATTTTCAAGGTAGAATAGAGTTGAATTGCTTCAATAGTGTGAAATTTGAAAACTAAATGGATTTCATACAGTTAGATTTCTATATTCGGAAGAAATATGGAAACTAACTGGAAAACCTACAGCTAGTTTGCGCCAAAACAGCCGTTTCGCCCAAAGCTGCCCATTTTAACTGTAGTTTATCCAGTTAGTTTGATCATTTTCGCCCATTCGCTTGAATCTACCTGTACAAAATACAGTTAGATGTGCCGCTCCGCTTGCAACGATGCCTGCAGACGGTAAAATAGACGGATTTTCAAGGTAGTTTCCATCTTTTGCTCCAGAGGAGCAAACTAGCTGTATAAAATCCAGCTAGACGCGCCATTCCGTTTACCACGGCACCAGCAGGAAATGAAAATAGACGGATTTTCAAGATTTTCGAGATAGCATCCAAGTCGGCAAAGGTTCAGCATAAAAGCCGGGAAATGAACAGACAATTTTCCTAATAACGTCAAGGGTTATTGAGCAATTTCAAGCTGCGAAAGTCAAGTTAAAAATTCTAAACTGCAAAAGAAAAAACGCCCCGGCGTGGGGCGTTGATCATGGTTAGTGCTTGTCCCGCATATGGGGAAATAGAAGGACATCCCGAATGGAAGGAGCATTGGTCAGAAGCATTACCAAGCGATCTACACCGATACCCAATCCCCCAGTTGGAGGCATCCCGTATTCCAAAGCATGAATGAAATCTTCATCCATCATATGCGCTTCATCGTTGCCCATCTCACGCTCTTTAAGCTGGGCTTCAAACCGCTCGCGCTGATCGATCGGATCGTTCAGCTCAGTAAAGGCATTGGCATGTTCCCTAGCCACTATGAACAATTCAAAACGATCCGTAAATCTCGGGTCCTCCTCGTTTTTCTTGGCCAAAGGAGAGATCTCCACAGGATGGCCTGTAACGAAGGTGGGTTGAATCAAAGTTTCCTCTACTAGAGTCTCGAAGAATTGGTTAACTACATGGCCGAAAGTCATGCCGGGCTCGACCGGAACGTTATGCTCCTTAGCCAAAGCCAAAGCTTCCTCATCCGACATCTGCTTGCTGAAATCTACGCCAACCACCTCTTTGACCGCATCGACCATAGAAATTCGTTTCCATGGAGAACCGAGATCCACCTCATGCCCCTGGTATTGAATGGTGGTCGTTCCGAGCACTTCCTGGGCAATATGCGCAATCAGCTCTTCTGTCAATTTCATAATGTCTTTATAGTCTGCGTAAGCTTCATAAAGCTCAATCATAGTAAATTCGGGATTATGGCGGGTGGAAATTCCTTCATTCCGATATACCCTGCCAATTTCATAAACCTTCTCCAAACCGCCTACAATTAGCCGTTTCAAGTGCAGCTCTATAGCTATTCTCATATAGAGCTCCATATCCAGCGCATTATGATGCGTAATGAACGGACGGGCGGCGGCCCCTCCCGGAATAGCGTGAAGCGTCGGAGTCTCTACTTCGAGATAGCCTTTAGCATCTAAATAACGGCGCATCGACTGAATAATTTTCGAACGCAAAATAAACGTTTCCTTGACCTCTTCACTCATGATGAGATCGACATAACGCTGACGGTAACGAAGCTCAACGTCCTTCAACCCGTGAAATTTATCGGGAAGAGGGTATAAGGATTTGGTCAGTACCTTTACAGATTTGGCTTTAACGGAGGTTTCACCCGTTTGTGTTTTAAATACGGTTCCCACCACGCCGACAATATCCCCGATGTCCAGGATGTCGAATGCCGAATATTCCGTTTCCTCTACCGAATCTTTACGTACATAAATCTGAATTTTACCCGTTATATCTTGAAGGTGCGCGAAAGACGCTTTGCCCATCCCTCTCTTTTGCATAATCCGTCCGGCGATGCTGACTTCAACGTTCATTTCCGCAAGCTGTTCTTTGGAGTATTCCCCATAAACTTTCAAAATGTCATTTGCCATATGAGTCCGCTCATATTTGTGCCCGAACGGATCGACACCTAAATCGCGCAGCTCGTTCAGCTTGTTGCGGCGAATGGTTAACAATTCATTAAGCTCCAGCTCCTGGCTCATCCAATCATCTCCTTCAATCATTAGTCCTATTTTACCACATAAAAATCTTTAACTGCTTTACAAGTATAGAAACTTCTCCTTGGAATCCAATGAAAAAAGCTTCCCCAGGAAGCTTTTTTCATCCACAAAATGTTAGCGGCTGATGCAAGCGCTTATTTTTTTATATCGATGATCTCATATTGAATGATGCCTGCAGGAACGTTGACATCAACAACAGCACCCTTCTTCTTGCCGAGAATCGCTTTACCTACCGGACTTTCGTTGGATATTTTGTTTTGCGATGGATCGGATTCAGCCGTACCGACGATCGTATACTCGAACGTGTCGTTGAACTCAATGTCCTTCAGCGTGACGATGGAACCGATGCTCACCGTATCCGTGTCTACTTCATCATTGTTGATGATACGGGCATTTCGAAGCATTTTCTCAAGGGTGATGATCCGACCCTCAATGAAGGCTTGCTCATTCTTGGCATCCTCATACTCGGAATTCTCGCTGATATCTCCGTAGCCGATTGCAATTTTAATCCGTTCCGCCACCTCGCGGCGCTTGACCGATTTAAGATTTTCCAGTTCTTCTTCCAGTTTCTTTAGACCTTCCTGGGTAAGAATTACTTCTTTTTCACTCATTCTTCTTATATCTCCTGTCATTGTGAAAATTGTCATACGAAACGGTCTTACCTCCACTGATGGTTACGTAAAAAACACATGTAGCAAGCTTGCCGAATGGCGCCTTGAATCGGTTCGACACGTATCTGTAATGACCTGATCCAATAAATAATATATTGCTCATATCGATCAAAATGACTGATATTTAGGTTTTGTTAATTTGGTTATTGACTGATTATATTGCAACCCTACAGAAATGTCAATCAAAGGGAATTGCCCCCATAATCCCGAATTACAGCGCCAATGCGCCTTCGGGAGTGGCCAGGGAAGGCCCTTCTTCCTCAAACTGAGAGACGAACTGCTCCAGGATTTCGACCAATGTATTGCGGTCCAGCAATTCCATGATCTTGTCTTTGACACGGGCCGCGCCCGGAATACCTTTCAGATACCAGGCCATATGCTTACGCATCTCTTTAACCGCCACTTCCTCTCCTTTCAAGGCAATAAGCCTATCCAGGTGAATAATGGCAATGCGGATTTTCTCCCGCGGGGTCGGGTCTGGCAGAAGCTCTCCATCTGTAAGGTATTTAACGGTTCTATACAGCATAAATGGGTTTCCGAGTGCGCCTCTGCCGATCATCACTCCGTCGCAGCCGGTGTGATCCAGCATCCTTTGGGCATCCTCGGGAGTGAATACATCTCCGTTTCCGATAACCGGAATGGACACGGATTCTTTAACTTCCTTAATGATATCCCAATTGGCGTGCCCGCTATACATCTGCACCCGAGTCCGTCCATGTACGGATACGGCCTGGCCACCGCCGTTCTCTACCGCTTTGGCATTCTGCACGGCATAAATGTGATCTTCATCCCAGCCGATTCTCATCTTCACGGTAACCGGCTTGGACACTGCCTTGACGACGGTGGAAATCATCTGCTCGATGCGTGACGGATCCAATAACCATCTTGCCCCGGCATCACATTTCGTAATCTTGGGAACCGGGCAGCCCATATTGATATCGATAATATCGGCATTCGTATATTGATCTACAACTTTGGCCGCCTGAACCAGCGTTTCGGTGTCTCCGCCGAAGATTTGCAAGCTGAGCGGCTTCTCCCGTTCATCCACATACAGCATTTGCATCGTCCGTTCATTCCCATGCACGATCGCTTTGTCGCTGACCATCTCCGCGCACACGAGCCCGCAGCCGAACTCTTTGGCAATCAACCGGAATGCAGGATTGCACACTCCGGCCATAGGCGCCAGAACAACTTTGTTTTTAGCGACGACATTGCCTATTTTCAACATTATAACAACCCCTTCCTGTGGGCCTTGGAGCTCTCAAGCTCCTCCTGTTCTATACCCAACACTTCAGCAATCTGATGGATCGTCTTGACATCCGCTTTCCGGGTGCCTCGTTCAATAGAGCCTATGATCGATACGGAGATTCCCATGGACTCCGCAAGCTCGATCTGGGTAAGCCCCTTTAATTTGCGAAATGCCCGGATCCGGGCTGCCAATTCGTTTGTTTCCACAGCTTAACCCCTTCCTTTCCTTGTGCCGATACCGCCCATTCGGTTATAAGGGAGAAGCCAGGGAATTCCTCTTCAACGATCTCCATTAGAGGGACAAGAACAAAAGCCCGCTCATGCATACGCGGGTGTGGCAAGGTTAATGACCCGGTATCCATCACTGCATCCTCGAACATCAGAAGATCCAGATCAATGGTTCGCGGGCCATAACGGATTTGTCTAACTCTTCCCAAAGAAGACTCTACCCTAAGCAGTTCCTCCAGTAAAAGCCGGGGCTCAAGCCCAGTCCTCAGCATCGCAGCCATGTTTAAGAAGGATCCCTGCTCCTCATATCCTACCGGCTCAGTTTCGTAAATACTTGAACACCGGACGACTTGAATAAGACGATGCTCGTCTAATCTCTGTAATGCTTTCTGTAAGTATTGCTCACGGTCGCCCAGATTAGAACCCAGTCCAATATAGGCCGTATTGTTAACTGCAACTGCATTCATTATTCAGTCCCGCTTTCTGTTTATTTCCACGGTGACTCCATCAAAGACAATATTGAACGGAGGATGAGGCTTAATGACCCTGACCGTAATTTCATTGATACTAGTATAAGTTTGCAGCACTTCAGATGCAATGCTTTCGGCCAAAGCTTCTATTAATTGGAATTTCCGACCCTCTACCTGTTCCTTGACGGTAGCATACACTTCCGCATAGTTAACGGTATATTCCAATTGGTCCGTAGTTCCTGCCTGCCGAAGCGGCAAAAACAGCTCCACATCCACATAAAATCTTTGACCCAGCTGATTTTCCTCCGGGTAGACGCCATGGTAACCGTAAAATTCCATTCGCGACAGAACGATCTTATCCATCTACACACCCTCCCGATTCCACGGAGAACGAATGATAGCATCGGCCATCGTCACCGCGCGCTTTATTTCCTTGACATCATGAACCCGGACAATGTCGACTCCTTGGGCGATCCCCCATATTACGGTAGCAGCTGTACCTTCCAGAACTTGATCCGCCGGTAAGTTCAAAGTATTCCGGATGAACGTTTTGCGGGAGGTACCCAATAACACAGGATAACCAAGCTCGCCAAATTCAGACAAAAATTTCATCGCAATCAGGTTTTGTTCATAATTTTTGGCGAACCCTATTCCCGGATCCAACACAATTTGATGATCCTGTACTCCCGCTTCTTTCGCCGACCGGATCATTATCCTCAGATCGTTTAACACATCGTCCATAAAATGCTTGTAATCGGTATTGCTTCTATTGTGCATCAGAATGATCGGACAGTCATACTGGGCCGCTACGGAAGCCATCCCGAAGTCGGCCTGGCCGCCCCATACGTCATTAATAATATGTGCTCCGGCCTCCAGAGCTTGCCTTGCCACTTCCGCCTTATACGTATCGACGGAAATCGGCAGATTCATCGCCCGGCTGACCGCTTCTATAGCCGGTATGACCCTCTCCAGCTCTTCATCCAGTGACAGCACTTTAGATCCGGGCCGGGTCGATTCTCCGCCGATATCGATAATATCCGCCCCATCCTCGGCCATTTGCCCGGCACGTTCTACGGCCGCTTCTACGGTATTATAACGCCCTCCATCAGAGAAGGAATCGGGCGTAACATTCAGAATCCCCATGACCAAAGTTCTCTTGCCCAATATCAAGGAATGATTTCGGCAGACAAGCTGCTTGTATCCGGCTCCGCCGTCTTTCCGGTCAGGGCCGCCCAACCATCCTGTCTCCTGCTCTCCCATCTTGATCCCTCCTTTAGTTGAATATTCGTCAACTGCTCGCTGATTTCTACAATTACTGTGCGTCCGGCTGAACAGTCAACACCACGCTTACATTCATGCGAATTGGCCCGGTAGAGTTTAATGTACCGGTTTATTTACTCCAACAATAACTCTGATAATCCTCATGTAATTTCGCTGCGATCGGGCCTGGTCCTCCGGCGCCAATCCGGCGGCATTGGCCATCCTCGTCAAATAAAACGGAAATCGGGACGATTTCCTGAATCGAATTCGTTATGAACACTTCGTCTGCTTCCAATAGCATTTCCCAACTGTAATGCCCGGAATGGACCGGAATGGACCTGCTCTCGCATAAGCGGATAACGAATTGACGGGTAATGCCGGGCAAAATGCCTGTGTCCAGGGAAGGGGTAAAACACTCTCCGGCAGATACAAAGAACAAATTACTGACCATTCCTTCCGCCAGATGACCTGACGAATTGAGAAACAATCCTTCCGCATGGACTCCGGCCAGCCATGGATACTGAAGCAATTCCCTTTTCGCCAAAATATTATTCATATAATGAAAAGACTTCATTCTCCATCCGGCTTCCGGACTGTTCCGCCTCAGCTTTAACCGCTGCAAAGGGCGGGCGGATGCTTCCCAATTGGGGCGCGGAGGAAGAGATTTGGCATAAAAAATAACGGAGGGAGAATCGTAATCTGCCGAGGGCAGCCCGATTTCCCCAATCCCTGCCGATACGGATAACCGGATGTAGGCATCGTCCAGACCGTTACGGGCCAATAATTCGCGAATAATCTGCATAATGCCTGACCGGTCAGGCTGATATCGAATTCCCAGCTCTCCGCAATCCTTCTCCAACCGTGACAAATGCTCGTCCAGCAAGAAGGGACGGCCGTTATAGGTTCTGAACGTCTCAAACAAACCGATCCCGTAAAGAAAGCCGTGATCGTATGCGGAGACCACGGCTTGATGATGTTCTATCCATTGACCGTTCATGTATAGGATCATGCCTTGCTCCATCCTTTATCCATCAGCTTTCCCGAACTGTAAAACAAGACCATTAAGCCCGTCTCGTCCTGATATCCACACTAACGAAATCAAGAAGCCGTCCGTTCTTTCCAACCTCTATAGGTTTCGATAAAATTGCGCAGCAGTTGCAGGCCATGATCGGTCAATATTGATTCCGGATGAAATTGAACACCTTCTATAGGGTACTCCTTATGGCGTATCCCCATAATCTCTCCCTCTTCCGTTTCCGCACTGATTTCCAATTCCGTCGGGAGGGTATCCCTCTTAACGATTAAAGAATGATAACGAGTAGCGGTGAAAGAGCTGGGTATTCCTGTAAAGATAGTTTTGCCGTCATGCAAAATAGAAGATGTTTTGCCATGCATCAATTTATCCGCCCGGACGACCTCGGCTCCGAAAGCCTGTCCGATCGATTGGTGCCCGAGACAGACTCCAAGGATCGGAATCTCTCCTTTAAACCGTTCGATTAATGCCAGACTGATTCCAGCCTCATTGGGAGTGCACGGACCCGGGGAGATCAACAAATAATCGGGGCGAAGAGAGGCTACTCCGTCCAGATCGATTTCGTCATTTCTCCGTACTTCTATTTGCTCTCGAAGCTCGCCTAAATATTGGACTAAATTATAAGTAAAGGAATCATAATTATCAATGACTAAAATCACAAATAGACCTCCTCGTGTCCAACTCCATATAGAATAGTTAATCCGTCGCGACCGCCGCCGATTCGCTGCACTCAATCGCTTTCCATAGCGCTTTCGCCTTATTAATCGACTCGGTATACTCCTTCTCCGGAACCGAATCGATCACAATACCCGCTCCGGCTTGAACATAACCGACTCCTTGCGTGACAAGCAACGTACGTATAATAATATTAAATTCCATATTGCCGTTGTAGTCAATCCAGCCGATCGCTCCGGTATAGGGGCCCCGTCTGACCGGTTCCAGCTCCTCGATAATTTCCATCGTCCGGATTTTGGGCGCCCCCGTTATCGTACCTCCCGGGAATACGGCAGCAATTACATCGTAGGCATCCTTGCCCGAAGCAAGCTCTCCCTGGACCTCGGACACAATATGCATAACATGGGAATATTTCTCTACGACCATGAAATCATCCACCCGCACGGTCCCATAGCTGGAGATTCTCCCCAGATCATTGCGAAGCAAATCAACGAGCATGACATGCTCGGCACGTTCCTTATCGTTATGGATTAACTCGGCGGCGAGAAGCCCGTCCTCTTCACAGTCGGCTCCCCGGGGCCTGGTCCCGGCAATAGGCCGTGTTCTGACCTTCCGATCCTCCAGCTGCACAAGAAGCTCGGGAGAACCCGATACAAGCTGGAACTCGGGGTAGCGCAGCATCCCCATATAAGGGGAAGGATTGATCAACCGCAGCCATTCGTAAACTGTCTCCGGGCGGGCTCGAAGCTCCTTGCTCTGTCTGACGGACAAATTAACCTGGAAAACGTCCCCGGCGGCAATATAACTCTGAATTCGTCTGACGGCTTCAATAAAGTCATTCCTGGGAAAAGAGGATTCTATCCCCCTAATAGAAGATACATCGATCTCTTGAGACTGCTGCCTAAGCCATTCCAACCGCCGGGATTGCTCAGCCTCTTGCTGTTTCCCCCGGGTTTCTATAATGGCGTCCCATTGCCGCTTCATCCTCTCCACGCGTCTCTCCGCTTCCTGATAAAGCTCTCTCAACAGGCTATTGCTTGTCTGATCTCTAGCCTGTTCCGGCAGATCCAGATGAACCGCACAGTAAAGCTCGCCGCTCTCTTGATCGACGATCCACAATTCGTTGAATTGAGTCATGACATATTCGGGAACCGGCAGATCGTCATCAGCCGCTTCGGGCAGCTTCTCCAGCGAGCGCATGACATCGTAACCGAGATATCCGACACATCCTCCGATAAACTTCGGAGCCCCGGGCACAGAAGGTACGCGATACGGTTTCATCCACTCCTTAATTAAGGCCAGGGGCTTGCCCGTCCTTCGCTCCCTTGTCCCATCCGCATAGACCGTTATGGTCGCTTCCTCTCCCTTTCCTTCAATCGCAGAGCGCGGTGAAAGCCCAAGGAAGGTATATTTTCCCGATTTCCCGCTTTCCAACACAAACGTTGAAGGGCTCTCACCGCTCCAGGCCTGCTCCCAGGACCGGGGACGTTCATACCCGGACGGAAGGGAATACTTGCAGACATAAGGAAGCATAGAGTAATCTTCCGAAGACCACTCCAACCATTGCTCCCATGTTGTCATCTTCTCTTGCATTGACCGATATCCCCCATTCTGCTTGACCGCCATGCAATTAGAAAAGAAGAGCCCCTAGCGGGGCTCAATGTTGTACTGTACATAAAATATATTAGTTTGTTATCCGAGCAGCTTAATTCGATCGACGTTAACAGTACTCTAAATACCGTCTTCCAATAGATATCCTGGATCGGCTCAATCTTCAAATTGGTACAAGGGAGTGCTGAGATAGCGTTCCCCGTTGCTTGGAATAACGGCCACCACCCGCTTGCCCTTGCCCAGCTTCTTGGCTACCTGAATAGCAGCGTAAATGGCGGCGCCAGATGAAATTCCTCCCAGAATTCCCTCTTGCTTCGCGACAGTCCGGGCAGTCTCGAAGGCATCTTCGTTCTCCACCTTGATAACTTCGTCATAGATCTCGGTATTTAATATGTCGGGTATAAAACCGGCGCCCAAGCCTTGAATTTTATGCGGACTCGGCTTGCCTCCAGACAAAACCGGAGAGGAAGCCGGTTCAACGGCATAGATCTTAATATCGGGGAAATGCTTCTTCAGTACTTCACCGGCGCCGGTGATCGTTCCGCCCGTACCTACCCCGGCGACGAAAGCATCCAGCTTCCCGTCATGTCCCTGGATGGCTTCGACAATTTCCGGACCGGTGGTTTCACGGTGTACTTTGACATTGGCGAAGTTCTTGAATTGCTGCGGCATGAAGTAATTTTCATTCTGTTCCAGCAATTCCTCGGCCTTCTTAATAGCGCCCTTCATACCTTCCGGTCCGGGAGTAAGAACGAGCTGCGCCCCATAGGCACGCAATAGATTACGGCGTTCCATACTCATAGTCTCCGGCATGACAAGAATAGCTTTGTAGCCTTTGGCAGCGGCGACCATGGCGAGTCCTATCCCTGTATTCCCGCTGGTAGGCTCAATAATCGTATCCCCTGGTTTAAGAAGACCTTCTTTCTCTGCCGCTTCCACCATGCTGATCGCTATCCGGTCCTTGACACTGGCCCCTGGATTTTGGAATTCCAGCTTCAAATAAATTTCGGCCGCATCATCCGGCACAATCCGATTCAAGCGCACTAACGGTGTATCACCAATTAATTCCGTAACATTCTGTACCAATTTAGCCATAAAAAACACCCTCCCCGGTTTATTTCCGACTAACTCAGTTGGTTTTATTTGATTTTACCAATCTATTGGGTGCATTGTCAATATGTTTTCTCTGTTTTATGATTGAAGTGATGTATCCAGAATGACAGCCTCTCTTTTCTTACGGATGGTGGCCACTACCTCTTTTAAAGGCGGGGCCTTCTGTAAGGACAGCCTCTTCTTTACCATCTCATGAATTTGTTCCTTCGTGCCTATGGAATCAACCTTCCGATTGGTCAGCTTAATGACGGCATATCCTCCATCCAATGGAATAGGCCGGCTAATTTCGCCTATCTCCATGCTTCGGGCCGCTTGCAGTATGCTCTCATCTACAAATGGATCATTATCTTCAATCCAACCCAGATCGCCGCCATCCGAAGCGGACATAGTGTCAAGAGATCTCTCTGCCGCCAATCGGGCAAAATCCGAACCGCCCGAAGCCAGCTCATATACTTTATTAGCCTGCTCTAACGATGCGGATATGACCTGTGAAATCCGAAGATGAACCGTATCCCGGAATTCATCCTTATGAGCTTGAATGTAATCCTCGATTTCCTTATCGGTTACTTTCACGTTGGAGGTGGCCAGCTTCTCCAGGAGAAGCTTGTAATAAACATCATCCCTGAGTTCTTCCCGAGTTAGGCCAAGCTGTTCCTTCATAGAGCGATAATAGGCATCCATACTTTCGTACCCTTGACTCATTCTGGATAGCTCATGCGTTATTTCTTCTTCAGAAACCGCCAATCCCATCTCATCCGCTTCCAATTGAATCGCTGTACGATCCAACATTTGGTTCAGCAGCTCCGCTCCGTATTTCTGCAGCAACTTATCTTCCAGCACGCTTAATAGGATGTCTTGGTCGCCTACCCTGCCCACAATTTTATCATCCTTGGGCGGCAAGGCACCGTTGTCGGAAGGAGAGACGGAAGAATTGCGGAGCAGGAGCAAAGCGGACAGTAGAATGACGGCAGCAGCCAGCAGGACATTCAAACCAACTAACCATTTAGTATTTCTCATCTCATCTCCTCTCCATCCGATAACTAATTGATTTTATCTGCTATTTCTTGCAGTTCTTTCCCCGAGAACTCATAAGCTTCATTGCAGAAGTGGCACACCACCTCTGCCTTGCCATCCTCCTGTATAATTTGGGAGATCTCTTCTTTGCCCAAGCTGATGAGCGTCTGCTCCACCCGGTCCCGGGAACAGTGACAGCGGAAATGAATATCCATCTTGTCCAGCAAATGGATTTCTCCTACGGCTGAAGTCAGAATAGCTTCCAGAGATTGCCCCGAATCCATCAGAGTGGTGATGGGAGGCAGTTCGCTCAAAGTTTGCTCGATTCGGCTTATTTCTTCATCGGTTAAACCCGGCAGCAATTGAATGATAAATCCTCCGGCGGCCTTAACCGAACGATCGACATCTACTAGCACACCCAACGCCACAGCAGACGGTGTTTGCTCCGATTTGGCAAAATAATAAGTAAAATCTTCGCCCAGCTCGCCCGATACGATTGGAACACTGCCGCGGTAAGGCTCCTTCAAACCGATATCTTTCGTTACATAGAGGAAACCCTCCCGCCCGACAGCTCCGGCTACATCCAGCTTGCCTATTTCATTGAGAGGCAGATCGACTTGCGGTTCGTCTACATAACCTCTAACTTCGCCGGCCGCATTAGCATCGACAACAATCTGACCGATCGGGCCGCCGCCTTTCACCTGGATCGTTAGCTTCTCTTCACCCTTCAGCATCGCGCCCATCATCGCCCCCGCTGAAACCGTACGGCCCAATGCCGCGGTCGTCGTCGGGGTTAAACCGTGTCTTCGGCGAAGCTCCTCAACTACTCCGTTCGTCCGAACGGCGAGCGCCCGCACTTTGCCTTCAAATGCGGTCGCACGAATTAAATAATCCAACATAGGTTCACCTGCTTTATTCCTTAAGTTATTGGGTGTGTAACCGATAAATGGTCCTTCGTTGATGGATGATCCTCTTTCGTTTATACATTCCGCTCATAAATAAGACGCAAGCCCTGAAGCGTGAGCAAGGGGTCTACCACATCAATCACTTTCGATTCCGACGCAATCAATTCAGCCAGCCCCCCGGTTGCAATCACCTTCGGATTCGTTCCGAATTCCTCGCGAATTCTGCTGACAATTCCATCCACCTGGCTCGCATATCCGAAGATAATCCCCGCCTGCATCGATGTTACCGGATTTCGGCCCACCGTACTCTTCGGCTTGACCAGTTCAATTCTCGGAAGCTTGGCCGCCTTCTGATACAGAGCCTCGGTAGAAATCCCGATCCCCGGCGAGATAGCTCCCCCTATGTACTGGGCTTGCTCATCTATATAGCAGTAAGTAGTGGCCGTCCCGAAATCTACAATAATCAGAGGGGTCCCGTAGAGCTCGATCCCCGCAACGGCATTGACAATCCGGTCAGCGCCAACCTCACGCGGATTTTCGTAACGTATGTTCAGACCGGTCTTGATTCCCGGCCCAACGATAAGCGGAGTCTTCTTAATATATTTTAAGCTAAGCTGCTCTAATGCAAACATAAGGGGAGGAACTACAGAGGAAATAATAACACCTTGAATGTCTTCAAGCTTAATTCCTACATAATGGAAAAAATTATAGACCATCATTCCGTACTCGTCAGCCGTACCGGAACGGTTGGTGCTGACCCTCCAATGGTGCAGCAGCTGATCCTGTTCATAAATCCCCAGGACGATGTTTGTGTTACCGACATCTACGACCAAAATCATGAAGTCGCCCCCTTTCGCTGGTTAAGGTCGAGACTGATGTCCAGTGCGGATACCGAATAAGTCAGACGGCCGACAGAAATGACGTCAACTCCGGTCTCTGCGATTCGTTTCACGGTTTCCAACTGTACGGAGCCGGAAGCCTCTACTAAAATATACGGGTAGCGGGTCTTAATCTTTGTAACGGCGAGCTCCATTTCCTCCGGCTGCATATTGTCCAGCATAATAATGTCTGCTTGGGCAGATAGCGCTTCTTCGAGCTGATCGAAATTTTCCACTTCCACCTCGATTTTCATCGTATGTGGAATTTGGCTTCTCGCCGCCCGGACCGCCTGAGTGATTCCGCCCGCCCCTATTATATGATTATCCTTGATCATGACCGCATCATACAACCCGAAGCGGTGATTATGGCCGCCTCCTACCTTGACGGCATATTTCTCCAGCATTCGATGGCCAGGTGTCGTCTTGCGGGTATCGACCAGCCTCACAGCGGTCCCTTCCAACGCTTCGACAAATTGGCGGGTACGGGTTGCAATGCCCGACATTCGCTGCAGCAGATTAAGAGCCAGCCGTTCTCCGGTCAAGATGCTGCGGGTGCTCCCTGCAACCTCGGCCAGAATCGTGCCTTTCCGAACGCTAGCCCCCTCTTCAACCTGTGCAGTGAACCTCAGTTCCGGGTCCACTTCAAGAAAAACCGCTTCAGCAACCGGAAGACCGGCTATAATTCCGTCTTCTTTGGCATGAATGATTCCTGTGGAACGGCTGTCTTCAGCAATTGTCGACAACGTCGTCACGTCTCCCGTCCCAACATCTTCATGTAACCAAAGACGCAATGACTCGCGAAAAGTTTCATTCTTTTTAAACATCGCCGATTTTCTCCTCCAAAATTCCATCCGTATGGCTGAACAAAATATGCTTCCTCCATACTAAATCATCTTTCTCCGGAAAGTCTTCGCGGAAATGGCCGCCCCTGCTTTCTTCGCGGAGCAGAGCCGCTTTCGTCGCGAGCAGAGAGCAGACTAATAAATTCGCGAATTCGTATTCCTCTCTTTTGGTCAGGCGGTAGTCGAAGATATGAATTTGTTTCGATAATTCCTCATAACCTTTCTGCAGTCCCGTAGATGTCCGAGTGACACCTGCGTATCGGAGCATAATCTTCTGCAGCTTCAGTCGCCTTTCAATGAATGGCCGGATCGGCAATTCCCTGTCCGGGTTAGCGAACCGCACATCGGGGATTCGGTTGACCGGCTCCAGCTCCTTGATTCTCTCTACGATCCTGCGGCCGAAGACGATAGCCTCCGACAAGGAATTGCTGGCTAATCGATTGGCGCCGTGAACTCCCGTTGAGGAAACCTCCCCGCATGCAAATAACCGCTTGACCGATGTCTCCCCGTGCAAATCCGTCTTAACCCCGCCCATCATATAATGTGCGGCCGGGGCTACCGGGATCCAGTCCGAAGACAAGTCCAGGCCATAATTAAGACAAAACTCATAAATCGTTGGAAACCGCGCCTTCACTTTCTCCTCGGATTCGTGGGTAAAATCCAGAAAGACGAAGGTCGAATTCGTCTTCTCAATCTCGCTGACAATCGCACGGGCGA
Source organism: Paenibacillus sp. SAFN-117 (assembly GCF_051966115.1). Taxonomy (NCBI): domain Bacteria; kingdom Bacillati; phylum Bacillota; class Bacilli; order Caryophanales; family Paenibacillaceae; genus Paenibacillus; species Paenibacillus sp. SAFN-117. The sequence continues at coordinate 48,803 of NZ_JBQCLK010000041.1, read as the reverse complement.
CGATATCCCTTGGAGCCAGCTCCAACTGATGATGATACCGCTCCATAAATCTTTCGCCGTTAATATTGCGAAGCACTGCACCTTCTCCCCGAACCGCTTCCGAGATCAGAAAACGGGGAGCCCCCGGATAAACAAGCGCCGTAGGATGAAACTGGATGAACTCCATATCCCGAATAACGGCTCCTGCACGGTATGCTATAGCAATCCCGTCTCCAGTAGCAATGACCGGATTCGTTGTGTAGCGATACAGCTGTCCGGTTCCGCCGGTGCACAGGACGGTAGCCTTTCCCTGAACATAGACTTTGCTGCCGTCCGGTTTCTGCACCCATACCCCATAGCATTCCCCATCCTGGGTAATTAAGTCAATGACGAAATGATCATCCCAAACCTCAATATTGGGATGCTGGAGGGCTTTGTCAGATAGAGCGCGCACAATCTCATATCCGGTAGCATCCCCATTGGCATGAAGAATTCTTCTCTGACTATGGGCCCCTTCCTTCGTTAAGGCCAGTTCCCCGTTTTCCAAATCAAATTGGGTCCCCATGCGGATCAAATCTCTGACCCCCTCGGGACCTTCATGCACCAGAACATTGACCGCTTCCGGATCGCATAATCCGGCTCCGGCGATCAGAGTATCCTGTCTATGGTACTCCGGAGAATCCTTCTCCGAAATGACCGCAGCGATTCCCCCTTGGGCGTAACGCGTGTTGCTTTCGAGCAGGGATTTCTTCGTAATCAACAGTACTTTATCGGTTTCCGCCGCCCGAATGGCAGTGAACAGCCCGGCAATCCCGGCCCCGATCACAATAACCTCTGCTTGCTTGACAGAGGCGGCAGACAGATCTATATCAACTAAATAGCGGGGAATCATTCTCTCACCTTTTTCTCATACAAAGGAAGTAGCGCATGCTACTTCACCTGCAGCATGCGCTCTAACGAAGCTCTCGCTTGATCCGCAACATGAGGCGGCACATAAATTTGCGGAGATAACGTCTCCAAGCATTTGGCCACCTTCTTCAAGTTGTTTACTTTCATGTTGGGGCAAACCAAGTATTTCGTAGCGAAATGGAAGGTCTTATCAGGACTGTCCTTGCGAAGCTGGTATCCCGTTCCATCCTCTGTTCCAACGATGAACTCTTGCTTATCCGACTCCTTACAATACTGGATGATCGCTGTCGTACTGCCAACGAAATCGGCCAGCTTAACGACCTCCGGCCGGCATTCCGGATGAACGACAAATTCTGCATTGGGGTATTTGGCCCTCATCTCTTCGACATCCTTCACGGTAAGCATGTCGTGAGTGTTGCAGTAACCTTCCCAAATGATCATTTTCTTATCTGTGAATTTAGACACATAGTCGCCCAAATTTTTATCCGGAACCCAGATAATTTCCTCGGAATCCACCGATTCAATCACCTTGATCGCATTGGATGAGGTGCAGCAAATATCGGTTTCCGCCTTCACCTCGGCCGAGGTGTTGATATAAGCTACTACTTTGGCATTGGGATGCTGCTTCTTCAAAGCGCGCAAACCGTCCACATTCACCATGTCGGCCATCGGACATCCCGCTCTTTCATCGGGAATGACGACCGTCTTGTTCGGCGCCAATATCTTGGCACTTTCGCCCATGAAATGAACTCCGCAGAATACTATGACTTCGGCATCCGTAGTCGCCGCCTTCTGAGCCAGCAGGAAAGAATCCCCGCGAAAATCGGCAACCTCTTGTATTTCGTCTCTCTGATAATAATGAGCAAGTATGATGGCGTTCTTCTCTTTCTTCAATTGAAGAATCCGTTCCTTCAACTGTTGGTTCTGCTCTTCCTTCCGCGCTAACGCGAGAGCCTCCATCCCAACCCTTCCTTCCTTCATGACCCCTTATTCGGCAAGCGGTCGGGCACCCCCAACCCCTTCTCCCCCTAAAGGATGGTGTAAGTTTAACCCTAATTTACACAACCTTAACTAAGGTGTCAATGCGGAAAAAGGCGGGAAACAACAAAAATCCGGGAGCCTTCTGCAGGCGATTCCCGGATTTGTTGACCTACCCTTTATTCTTCTTCGTTTTCATTTTTATCTTGGCCCGAACCCGGTTTATTTGTATCCTTCGGCTGGTCCTGACCTTGAATTTTAATTTTCATTTCTTCTTCTTTCTTATAGGCATCATAAGCGGATTCCGTTGCTCCCTCAGATCCCGGAGCTTCATCTCCTACCGTACCATGCTCGATCAGATGAATAATCTGTTCTTTAACCAATGTTTCTTTCTTCAATAGCGTCTGAGCCACCAGGTGGACTTTATCTTCATGATCCTTAAGTATCTGCTTCGCACGATCGTAGCATTGACGGATCATGCTCTGCATTTCCTGGTCGATTTCGTAAGCAATGGCATCACTGTAATTCTGCTCATGCCCCAAATCCCGACCCAGGAATACCTGTCCCTGAGAGTGACCGAACTGCATCGGTCCAAGCTTCTCGCTCATTCCATAATCGACAATCATGCGTCTTACGATGGAAGTGGCCTTCTGGAAGTCATCATAAGCCCCGGTACCGATCTCTCCGATGAACAGCTCCTCGGAGACACGGCCGCCCAACAGGCCGACCACCTGGTCCAGTAGTTCAGATTTGGTAATGACCAGCGGATCTTCCGCTTCCTTGGGCTGCATCATGACATAGCCTCCGGCGCGGCCCCGCGGTACGATAGTGACCTTATGAACCATCCATGCATCTCTTGCATAGTACCCGATAATCGCATGCCCGGCTTCATGGTAAGCCAGAGTCTTCTTATCGCGTTCGCTGATGACACGGCTTTTCTTCTGGGTTCCGACCACAACTCGGTCGAACGCTTCCTCTACTTCAGCCATGCCGATATCTTTTCTGTTGCGGCGGGCGGCGATCAAGGCAGCCTCGTTCAACAGATTCTCCAAATCCGCGCCCGTAAATCCGGTCGTGTATCTGGCCAATACATCCAATTTAACGTCCTTGGCCAGAGGCTTGTTGCGGGCATGTACCTTCAGCACCGCTTCACGGCCTTTAACATCCGGACGGTCTACCGTAATCTGACGGTCGAAGCGTCCCGGACGCAGAAGCGCAGGATCCAGAATGTCCGGACGGTTCGTAGCGGCGATAATGATAATTCCTTCATTTGCACCGAAGCCATCCATCTCGACGAGCAGCTGGTTAAGCGTCTGTTCCCGCTCGTCATGCCCGCCGCCCAAACCGGCGCCGCGCTGACGTCCAACAGCGTCAATCTCGTCAATAAATATAATACAAGGAGAGTTCTTCTTAGCATTCTCGAACAGGTCGCGAACGCGGGAAGCCCCTACTCCGACGAACATCTCTACGAAATCGGAACCGCTTATGCTGAAGAACGGCACTCCCGCTTCACCGGCTACCGCTCTCGCCAATAGCGTCTTACCTGTCCCTGGCGGTCCGTTAAGCAGAACGCCCTTGGGAATTCTTGCTCCGACAGCAGCGAATTTACGTGGATCCTTCAGAAATTCGACCACTTCGACCAGTTCCTGTTTCTCCTCGTCGGCTCCAGCCACATCCTCGAAGGTGACCCGCTTCTTCTCTTCGTTATATAAACGGGCTCGGCTCTTGCCAAAATTCATCACTTTGCCGCCGCCGCCCTGAGCTTGATTCAGCAAGAAGAAGAACAGGATGAAAATAATGACAAAAGGAATGATCGACGTCAGGAACGTGATCCATATGCTTCCTTCGTCCATTTTCTCATAGACCTCTTCTTTAACCCCGCTTTCCTCAATCAGGACAATAACCCTCTCATCCAAAGGGGCACGGGTTTTGAAGCTTTTGCCCGATTCAAACTTTCCCTTTATGACGTAGGTATAGCCTTCCGGCTTGACGATGACTCTTTCAATCTTATCCCCCGTCGTTTGGGCTGCTGCATTCTTTAATTCTTCGCGGAATTGATTGTACGTTATCTGCTCTTCAATTTCATTCTGATTGCTGATAAAACGCACAATACCGATGACAACTAAAAAGAGAATTAGATAAAATCCGGTATTTCGGAGGACCCGATTCATCCCCTACCTCCTCTCAAGCGGCACACTTGTTTTATTTTACCACAGCAGGTCTCGGCTTCACAATAGAGCGTAATATTGACTTCGCAGCCTAAGCTTTAGAGTATACTTCTTCTTTTAAGATGCCGACATAAGGCAGGTTCCGGTATTTCTCCGCGTAATCCAACCCGTACCCGACTATAAATTCGTCCGGCAGGGTAAATCCTGTATAATCCGGCGTTAACTCGACCGTTCTCCGCGCGGGCTTGTCGAACAGGGCGACCACCGAAACGGAATGAGCATTTCTTCTCTCCAGAATGTCGATGAGATAGCTCAGGGTCAAGCCGCTATCGATAATGTCTTCGACAATGAGGACATCACGGCCTTCCAGCGGTACATCCAGGTCTTTAATAATCTTGACAACCCCCGATGATTTAGTCGATTGCCCGTAGCTGGACACCGCCATGAAATCAAGCTCAAGCGGTACAGTAATATGTTTGACAAGATCGGCCATAAAAATAAATGCGCCCTTCAGAACACAGATGACGAACAAGTTGCGGCCCTGGTAATCCTCGCTAATTTTGCGGCCAAGCTCCTGCACCTTCTGCTCGAGCTGCTGCTCGGTGTACAGCACTTCCTTTATGTCGTTATGCAACAATGAAACCTCCTACTTTATACTATGAAAAAACGAATGCGTACATACTGATCTCATTAAGTGGATTCCCGGGTAACCTTCATATATAAGTATCGGGCGGTCCGGTTCGTCACAACAGCATGCTCGGATCGTTTAATTCCTGGTATCCATATAATCCGACCGGCCCCATCGACGACTAAAGGAACACGATCCCGTTCCCTTGGAGAAATTTTAGCATCGATGAAAATATCTTTTACCTTTTTAGAACCGTTTAAACCAAGAACCTGCATCCTGTCGCCGGCTAGCCGGCTTCGGACCGTCAACGGCAGCTCCAGCAGATCCAGGTCGAACATCGCGCAATCCCTGGTCCTCTGTCCAAAGCCGTGACAATCTTCACAAGAACGGGTAATGAAATACTCCATAGACATGCCCGATTCGGGCAAGTACAGCGAGCTCCGGTTCAGCTCTACAGGGTAATGGAACGGGCGGGAAGGTGAATAGTTCCGCACAAACCCGATCCGGTCGTATTCTTTAAAAAAGCGGATCCGGTCGCCTGCTTCCAAGGTAAGGGTGGAGCTCCGCTCCTGTAAAATCGCCTCTCGCAGCAATTCCACGCCCGTAAATTCAACGGAATCCGCACAAAAATTGAGATAATTTAATATTAGTTTAATCAAACGCCTTTGTAAAGCAACATGTAAACTTATGAACTCTTTTCTGGAAAATGATATTTCGCCGTTTTCCGGGGTGGAGCGGACGATGCGTTTATATGCCGCGGCGGTTTCCCGATCCATGTAATCGTCCTCTTCCCGGATCATTAAGGACAGACGATTGAGTGATTCTACAAATTGCGGATTATACTTCGTCAGCTCCGGGATGACGTCCAACCGGACCCGATTCCGGGCATATTTGCGTTCTTCGTTGCTGCGGTCGACATAATAGGTCAGATGATGCTCCGTACAGTAATTCACCAGCTCGGCCTTGTACACTTCGAGCAGAGGGCGTATCCGCTCGACGCCATCCATCGTATTGGCGGCAGGTATGCCCGCAAGCCCGGACGGACCCGTTCCGCGAATCAGCCTCATCAGCACGGTTTCCGCCTGATCGTCCGCATGATGTCCCAGCGCCAGTTTGCGGGCCCCGAATTCCCTCGCAATGGAGGTCAGAAACCGGTAGCGCTGCTCCCTGGCTGCGTTCTGCGGGTTATCCCCAGTTTCTTCTATATAACGGGGCACATTGATCACTCCAACCTTGCAGGGCAAGCCGAGTGAAGCCGCCCACTCTTGGACAAATTCAGCTTCTTCCTCCGATTCTTCGCGAAACTGATGGTTGACATGGCCCACCAGAAGCTTCCAGCCGTGCCGCTTAGAAAGCAGAAACAGGAGATGCAGCAGCGCGACCGAATCGGGACCGCCCGATACCGCGACAACTATGCGTTCTCCTGGATCAAACCATCGTTCCTTATTAATCTTGTCTTCCACTCTGCGGATAAGCTCCATTATGCACTCTTTCCTTTCGGCGGGCAAGAAGGTCAGGACCAGACAAAATATAGCGCCAATCCAAATATAAGAAGGGATGCGGCGAAGCTGCAGGCTACCCAATGTCCTGCACCCGGAGGCAAGCCAAGGGCTTTGTTCGGGGATGCCATGGCGGAAATCGGCAGTGCTTTCCACTCCGCGAAAGCTTCTTCGGAGGAGCGGAACTCCCCGATGAGCGATCTTCGCACGAAATCCTCGTACCCGGAATATGCAGGGTTATCCAGTTCTTCCAGCAGCACATCGATGTTCCGGTTCTGGGGAATGAGTTGGGGAGTAATGCAGCTGTTGTGCCCTCCAAGCAATCTCATGCAAAGAATAGCGAACGAGAACAAGTCGTATCCATCATCCGCCTTCCGGCTCCCGCCGTTCCAATAACCGCGGTCATAAACCTCGGTAAACTGCTTGACCCCGTTCCCCATGACGGTTACACCGCCAAAATCAATCAGCTCTACTTCACCGTACCGGGATACCAACACGTTCTCCAGCTTCAAATCGCCGAAGACAAACCCTTGCCGATGGAGGTCAACGAGCTTCCTCAGCAGGTGAAGCCCGATCACTTGCATCCATTCCCTTCCGGAATTCTTCAGAAATACATCCGGAGGGTCTCCCCGGACATATCTCATTACATAGAAGGAATAGACCTGCCCGGCATGTTCGGCATCATCCGCATCGACGAAGAAGTTGCGGAAATCGCCGGGGGCCTGCGACAGCTTCCGGATCATGTTGATCTCGGATTGCAAATCAACGGCATTGAAGCCCAGCTTCAAAGCATACCAGCAGCGGTCCCGGCGAACCAGGTAAACCTTGCCGTTCGCTCCTTCCCCGAGCTTTCTCTCCACCACGTACGTATTTCGCTTCCACTTGCCAATGATCGGCGTCCCTTGTATAAACTCCATCTCAGACGACGTAGTCACTCAGCATCCCGTCCTTGCCCGGCTGCCGGGAATGGGTTATTCCCGCAGCCGGTTCTCCACCATCCATTTCGCCGTTACGCTCTCCAGACAGAAAACGGATAACATGGAGCAGGGCGGGGCCGGTGGGAGTCGTACCTTTCATGTTTATTTTATAAAATAAATCGCGTACATTTGCAAGCCGGGTGGTCCAATCCATGTCCATGCACACTTCCCTCTGTCCTTTCGCATCCGGAAAATGAAACACGGCGATTTCGCTTTTCCCTTTACGAGCCTGTATACTTAGCATAAGATCGCCGATCGCTTCTCTTACCGTCTCCAGCTTGGGCTTCATGCTGGCGCTGGCATCCACCAACAGCGCCACCTTCATCTCCGACGTTTCCGCGAGGTCGTCGATCACCTGCACAACCTGGGAGCGCTGTTCGGGATGCAGCTTTTCCAAAGCGGCTCCGGGTCCGACAATCTGCTTGAGCTCATGATTGACGGCATCGTGAATCGTATGCAGCATCGTCTTGCGGGTCATCATCTGCATCGTCTGAGCCACCATACTTGGCGCGACCATACGGCTTAAGCCCCCTCCAGCCCGGGCGATGTCGTTGATTTCTTCTATTCCGTAATGACCGGTTTCCCCTTCGTCAATCACTCCGATAACATTCACCACGATCCCCTCGGCCAAAGCTCTGGCCGCTGCTGCGACAGGGCTTATACCAACATTCGAGCAACCGTCCGTGATCAAAATAATCTGTTTCATCATGCCCCTCCCCTGATTTGAATAAAGTAGAATGGCTGCTTCTACCAACCTATTAACCAGTGTTGCCCGTTTGCTAGACTTTATACGGAGAGGGGTTAAAGCAAGCTCATATCTAATGTAAGTAAATATAGGAGGCAGGATAAAAAAATAGGGAGTAGATCTCTCTTTTTTTAAAATGACGAAAGACCTGCCGATTTGCAGGTCTTTCGTTCAGCATGATTACTTGAGTCTCTCCTTTATTAACTCACCACCTTGGGGCGCTCGATGCGGGAAACACCGGGCCAGCTAAAGGTAGCCCACTCCGGCTGGAAGCGCTCTATTTTGGCAACGATAACCGTCATGTCATCGGCAATGTCCCCTTGCTGATAGCGTACGATTCTCTCCAGCAGGCAATCTGCAAATTCCTGCGGATCGGACAAATCCATCTCCTGAATGACCCGTTTCATCCATAGCTCCTTGTTAACCGCATATCCGGGAGCATCATAAATACCATCCGTCATCATAATTAGAACGTCACCCGGCTTCAGCTGAACGCTGACGAGATCGACATCAATTTCCTGCAAAATTCCTACCGGCAGATTGTTTGCCATGATGGAAATCACTTCATTATCCCGCTTAATAAAGCTGGGGGTCGAGCCTATCTTCATAAATGTCGTTTGCGCGCTGTACAAATCGATCAAAGCCATGTCCACCGTAGCGAAAATTTCGTCCGGCGAGCGAAGCATCAAGACCGAATTGACCGATTTGATCGCCAGCTTCTCGTCCATGCCCGACTGCAGAAGCTGCTGCAAAATATTGAGAGCCGTGCTGCTCTCCGCCCGGGCCCGCTCGCCGTTGCCCATTCCATCGCTTAGAGCAACCGCAAACTTTCCATTTCCCAACTCCACGGTGCTGAAGCTGTCCCCGGACAGCAAATCCCCTCCTTTGGCCGCTCCGGCAATACCCGTCTCGACTTCATATTCCTTGGCGGACCCGAACATAACCGTATAGTAGCCTTCTCCCCTTTCGGACGGTCTTTCTCTCTTAACCGCTATATTTTCGCCAATAATGTCTGATAATAGAGGAGCGACAATCTTGCGGCATTCATCATAGCCTTTTAAATATTGATGCACCACCTCAATTTCAACATTTCCTTCCTCAAGATTTATAATATCAATACTGTGAATCGACAACCCCAGTTCTTCCAAAGCGCTGCGGATCTGCTCCTCCTGCAAAAATAGCTCCTGACCCTCCCTTTTGATTTCCTTGGCCAAATCTTCCATGACCTGAGATACGCCTGTTAATTGATCCGCTACAAGCTGCCGGCTCTCCAGTATTTGTTTTTTCCAGTGCAAATTATTTTTGTAGAGCTGATATTCATGAAGCATTGTGTTCAGCACCCGCTCCGTTTTAATGCAGGCGCGAGTCCATTCCTTCGGGATATCCCGCTTGGCAGGGGCTTCATTCTTATCAATGGCGGTCATCATTTCCGTCATAAATGTATAGGTTTTGGCAAAATCACGGCTCCAGCAAGCATCCCGCTTGCCGCAATTGGTACAAAATTTCTGCGATACGGCACTCATGAAATGCTCCACTTCCCCTTCACGGTTAGCCGAATAGCCTTCTGTCGTCAGCTGTTTAAAGCTGCGGGACAGCTGGCGGAATACTTCGGAGAACTGCTGCACCCTTTCGGCCGTAATATCCCGGACCCTTCTGGCATAATCATAATGGGACTTCATATTTTCCTGGGTTCCCGGAATATAAGTTGCCAATGTATAGACGATACTCTTAGGCGTGAGCAAGAACAGAACGACCGCCGCCGCGGATTCCCAGGTGGATTGGAGAAAAGCTGTCTGGTCCCCGATGTAGATGGAAAGAATGGACGAACCAATGAGCATGCCCAGCGCCACGGCCAAGCGCCCGCCTTCCTTCATGAGCCCGGCAAGCATTCCTGCGAAAGCAAGCAAACTCATCTGGTAAATAGCGTTTACATTCGCCAAGCTGAGAATGAGGCCAGTTACCACACCGACAGAAGCCCCCAGGGGCGCTCCTCCCACCAGAGCAAACAACAAGATCAAGTATCTTGACAGGACATGCTCTACCGTTACGTTTCCAATTACCCAGCCCACCGTTCCCGTCATGACGGATGCGAGCAGTATGATCAGACAAATTATTTCATCCGTCTTGAGCCCATGCTTCTTTCTCGCAATCGTAAACACGGGAACCGCCTGGATGAATATAAGCGTAAGAATCAAGCTTAATGTCGATTCAATTCCGGTCATCATCAACGTATACCAAGATAGATTGGCCGCTACCAGATGGCTGAACAATTTGACGGAGAACCCGGTCATAAATACCAATAGCGGTACATAAGAAAGCTCGGCTTTCTCATATTTCTCCAGCCCTTTTTGAATAAGGAGAAATACCAGCATCTGGGCCACGATGTATCCTGCGCTGCCGTGTGCGGATAATAAGCTTCCCGCGCATAACGCCACTCCGACCCAATGAAGCAAATCTTTGCGGAGATAATAGAAGACGGCGAAATAAGCAAGGGCGAAAGGAGAAAGTTCATCGAGAATCGTCGCTCTTCCCAACAAGAAAGCAATGACGACAAGCAGCACGGCCCATCGTTTCACCATCCAGGCCTGAATGATACGGCTATCGGCCAATCTCTTGCCTGTGTTTTCTTTAACCTGCTTCACCCATGAAGAGCAATGGCCCTTCACCCCTTGTACACCAGATTGCTTTTGCATAGATCGGACACCACCTAACCGGTTTTCTTGTGTCCTCTATTATAGAAAGAATCTATCAGGAAGTTTGTCAGAATGAGAAGGTAGATTCAAAAAAATTTCCGACAAAAACCTTCCCGACCTATCCCGTTTTGTGCAAAAAAACAGCGTCGGCTTTCCCTAATCCTGCGGGTTCATAGTAGCCTTTGCCATTTTTAGGCGAGGGATGGTGCCGAACTTGCCGAGCGTTCGTGTCGAAGTCTTCGCATTGAAAAAAATAAAAAAAGCTTCTAAAACGAAGCCTTTTCGAAGTCGAATAACCCAGTTTTAAAGATAGCTTTCTATGCCAATAGGAATCCTTGTTCTTCATCGTATTAAAACGGTAAGAACTTAAAGATTCCTTTGTGGTAAAAAAAAAAAGCATCCTCACGGATGCCTCTATTCTTTAATTAATGGTCTCCATACTGTCGGAATGGAGTAATAACAATAGCGGCGGAGGGGATCGAACCCCCGACCTCACGGGTATGAACCGTACGCTCTAGCCAGCTGAGCTACGCCGCCATAACAAGCAATACTATATACCAAGATGTATATGGAAGTCAAGCGGTAGTGACAACTTATAATTTTAATTCGGGAAACTCCCGAATAGACAAGACCGCAAGCCCGATAAATCAGGCTTGCGGACATAATTTCGTATATTAATCGCGTCTTGCGCCTCTCCCTCCACGCTTCGATTCCGTGTTCTTCTTAAGAGACGAGATGCGTTCTTCGCTATCTTTAAGAAATTTGATCATTTTATCCTCGAAGGAAGATTTGCCAATGGGAGGTTTAAATGGGCGTCCGCCTCGGTCATGACCGCGGTACCCTCCGCCGCCTTCTCTTCGATCCCCGTACGATCCCCCACCATGTCGTTCAGGTCGAGCGGGCCTTTCAGCTGCCAGGGGCTTATCAACAGCTTGCTTAATGGATAGACCGATTTTGCCGTCCTTATCGACATTAATCACCTTAACGAGGACTTTATCGTCCAGCTTTAAATGATCGTTAACGTCCTTGACGTAGTTATCGGCTATCTCCGAGATGTGAACGAGGCCGGTCCCTCCTTCTGGTAGCTCGACGAAAGCTCCAAAGTGAGTTATCCCTGTCACCTTTCCTTCTAACTTGGTGCCCACTTCAATTGCCATAAATGATTAAGTTCCTCCCTTAAAAAATTCAAAAGACTGGCTATGGAGATTATACATGAAGCGGAATTAGAGGTCAACAAGGCAAAGGTCTAGGGGGCCGGTTTCACAACATCAAATACGGTCTCGCCTTCTCGGGCAACCTGAAGATCCTTACGAGCCTTCTCTTCCTGGTATTCCGGATCGTTCAAACGGTCCAATTCCATTCTGGATTCCTCGTTTATTTTCTCTACTTCCGCCAGTTTGGTTTCGAGCGTCACAAGTTTAGCTGAATTCTCAGCCAGTTTATCCGATTGGTCCAAGATCGTTATGCCTGCCCACAACAATACACAGCAAACAACGATCATCAACAGACGAATCCGCCGACGAGCGCCGATTGTGGAAGTATTCTTCTTAGTTGTATTTTTTGCCTGTACCATGGAATAATGTTCCTCCTATGATTTTCGGAACCATTTTTGAAACAACTGCCGGATGATTCGCCAACCGTTAGCTATCCACTGCGGCCAACGAATCTTCTTCCAAATAAACAGCAACGGACGAATAAATATAAACAGGACAGGGTAAAGTAATTTTACCACAATTTTGTAGAGGAATATAGCTACTGCTATAAGAAACCCGATAACCATCATTAAACATTTATAAAGCAGTTGAATCGGCTTGACAATCATAAGCTCAACCAGTCTGCGAATCAAACCGGCCAGCCATAGAACCGATCGAATTAATGCACGGATAACCCATACGGTCCCTTCCCTCAAGAAGGCCCAATAGAAGCTGCCGCCTGCCAGCAGGCCGATGAATACGAACAGCCTAAGCTGACCCTGATTGCTGAAATATAAGGCACGAAAGACCAGTACGGTCATAACGCTCCAATAGACCAAGTCAAGGATGGAAATAAGCCAGCGCGGTGCGCGCAGCTGCCCAGTCAGCACGCGATAGGTTTCAAATAGAATACCCATACCGACTCCGCTGGCAAACATCATACCCATGGTGAGAAACTGGACGTGCAGTGTCACTTGAACAGTTTACCGAACAAACCTTTAGATTTTCCCTGGGTTCCTGAATCTAAATAAGCTAGTGCATGGACCAAGCCTTCAATCGCTACAAGGCCTTGCTCCAAACTGAGATTTTTAATATGCAGATTCTGGCCTTTGATCGTAAGAAATCCGCATTCGGTTTCGAGTAGAAACTCTTCGCTGTCAAAGCTTTCCACATTCAGCACACCGGAGATTTCCAACAGCTTCCGATTCAGCATCTTGACTTCCTGACGTTTCACTTTTCCCTGTTCCACCATGGCATGTACCCCTCCTTCTAACACTACATTATGGAGGGATGTCCGATTTTAGAACCGGGGAAAAGATAGATTGCCTTAAAAAAAACGTACAGAGTGTTTATCGGAGGCCAACCGGAGGGGTACACTAATTGGCAGGACCCAATACATCTTATGGAAAATGACCTTACCTTGCCACGGACTTGTTCCTTCCTATACGGTTAAATAATGGAAACCGCAAAGGTAGAAAAAGAGACTAAACTGTGGTTAGTCTCTTAATCTTTCTCTCAACCATTCGTTCGGGCTTCTTCCCGCAATAAAGTATACATAAGAGCAGCATCTTCTTTACGGGTTGATTCCGAGAGCTGGTCCACCCTCACAACCACATACTTCTGACCGAATTGAATGGTCAGCTCGTCACCTACCTGAACGGTGCTGCTTGGCTTGGCTTCCCGTCCGTTGATCCACACTCTTCCTTGTTCCGAAACGTCTTTGGCGACAGTGCGTCTCTTAATCAGACGGGAAACCTTCAAGTACTTGTCCAGTCGCATTACTTCACGGCTTCTTTAAGCTTGTTACCTGCTTTGAAGGCCGGAACGACAGATTCAGGAATGGTGATTTCTTTACCGGTTTGCGGATTGCGGCCTACTCTGCCGGAGCGCTTACGGGTTTCGAAAGTACCGAACCCGATCAGTTGAACCTTATCGCCGCTGGAAAGTGCGTCGGTGATTTCACCCAGAAGTCCGTTTAATACAGACTCCACGTCTTTCTTGGACAGTCCGCTTTTTTGTGCAATGTTATTTACCAAATCGGTTTTATTCATGGTTGTTACCTCCTGTAATTACATAGTGCATATAAGGATATGCCATAAGTTATTCTTTGTGGAAACGGAAAATCCTGCTGACAAAACCCAATTTATTAAACTTTTTTCGCTTCTTGCCAATAGGCTTCCATCTCTTGTAAATCAGTTTGGTCAAAAGTTTTTCCATTTAAACGCAGTTGATTCTCGATGTATTCAAATCTTTGCACGAATTTTCGGTTGGTTGCCGTGAGGGCTTCCTCCGGATCGATCTTCATGAATCTGGCCAGATTAACAACCGCAAACAATAAATCGCCCAACTCCGATTTCAGGGCCTCGCTATCCTGATTATGCGCCTCTTTCAGCTCTTGCAATTCCTCTGTTATTTTGTCATAAACCCCCTGCAGGTCCGGCCAATCAAATCCGACCTTGGCTGCTTTCTTCTGCAGCTTGACCGCTTTGTATAATGCAGGAAGGTCTCTGGGGACACCCGACAATACAGATTGCTGACCAGGAGCTTCTCCCCGTTTCCGCTTCTCCTCCTGCTTGATCTGCTGCCAATTGGACAGAGCCTCTTCGGCATCTTGTGCGGATCTTTCGCCGAATACATGAGGATGGCGGCGAATAAGCTTCTCGTTCAAGCCTTGAATGACATCGACAATAGTGAACGAACCGGCCTCGTCCTCCATCTGCGCGTGCATGACTACCTGCAGCAGCAGATCCCCAAGCTCTTCACACATTCCTACGGGGTCATCATCGTCAATGGCTTCCAGTACTTCGTAGGTTTCCTCAATAAGATTGCTGCGAATGCTCGCATGTGTCTGTTCGCGGTCCCATGGACAACCTTCGGGACTGCGGAGAATGGCTACGATTTCCTTCAGCCGGGCGAAGGTGCGGTTAGCCAGCTCATTCGTCTCCGCTTTGGGAACCCAAACCAGAGACAAATTCCCGTATCCGTTCAGGCGGTCCAGTTCGAACAAAGGGATCTCATGAATCGATTCTTCACCGGCAATTCCGAGGGCATGTCCGACATAGACTTTATAATCATCCGGATAGAGCTCCATTAGAGTGAGCTTCACATCCGATGCGGTGAAGGAGTCGTAGACCTGAGCAACAACCGTATGCAGCATCGGATTCAGCTGAGCGGAATCCAGAGCCGTACCATCGAGCAGCTGGAAGCCTTCAATCGGATCGAAGCCGAACCGCAGGAAAGCCTGGTCGAGGAAGCTCTCACCGCCCAGAATTTCCAGTCCGATTCCCGCGTCAGGGCAGCGTTCTCTCAATATCTGGGTCGTTCGCTCGGCAACCGAAGGATGGCCCGGCAATGCATAGACGATTTCTTCCCCGCTCCGGACTGCTTCTTCCATAAGCAGGGCAGCGATCTGGCCATAGACTTCTTCGAAAGTGGGCGATTGCTTGTAGATCTCATCAAAGGATTCGTAAGCTATTCCTTTTTTGCGTATGTACCCCGCAACCGGATGCTCCTCTGTACGCAAAAATATTCTCGCTGCTGTCTGAAGCTTATTCCAGATGCCCAAGGTCATCTGGTTTTCGTCCCCTGTTCCCAATCCTACAACTGTGATTTGAGCGGACACGGGCATCCCTCCTTTGTCTATTAAACCAATTTTACTTCCATAAACCGATTCGGACCAACCAAGGCTCGATTTTTTTCCCGAAGCTCGGTACGGCCGCCAATTCCGAGCGGCTGACAGCTCCCGTCCTCAACAAGGCCAGAGGGTAAATCAATCCTCCAACGGCGACTGTAGCTAATCCGATAATCGAGTAGCGAATTCTCGACGATAATCCGGGGGCCAGATAATCTAATGCAAGCTCCAGCCCTAAGTAAAGAACCAGAATTCCTGCACACATACATACTACTGCCAGCAGCGGCTTAAACAATCCCGAGCGGAAAGTGATTCGTACCCCGATATTCTTGCGCAGGTAGCGATAATTCAAGCCGCTGGCGGTCCCATAAGCAATCACTGCCGCCACAGCCGCGCCTTGAATTCCCCACAACGGCATCAGAAGCAGATTGAAGCCTATTTTCAACACGACACCGATCAAAAGATGAATGACCGGAACCTTAACGGCTCCCAGACCTTGCAGAATGCTCGATGTAACAATATTTACCGTGCTGAATGCGGCGGTGAAGGCCAGCAAAGACATGGCCTCCCAGCCTTCGGCGGATTTGAAGAACATGATATTTAGCGGAACGGCGGTCACCGCCAGACCGAAGGAAGCGGCCAGACCGACCAGCCAGGTGAACCGAATCGCCAATTCCGAGCGAACTCGTATAATTTCGGGCTCGTTGCGTATTTTCGCTGCCGCTATGGCCGGAATCAGGGCGGTGGACATCGATGTCGCGATCATGGATACGAGCTGCACGAGCGGCAGCCCGTGGTTATATAAACCGAAGGCATACATGGACCCGGCTTCGTCCAAGCCGCCGTAAATCAGCAGTCGGGGCATCGTAAACGTATCAACTAGCGTCAGCAGCGGTACGACTAACGATCCCAAACATATCGGCAGGGCATAGCGCAAAAACCGTCGGATCAGCGATAGCGCCGGTTCCGGAGGCATCTCCCGAGCCCGAGCTGCTTGTCCCCCGACGTCATCCATTCTACCCGCCACGGCACTCCGCACTGTATCTCCCGCAGCCGCCGGTTCCGGCGAAGAAGGATTTCCCGACCCGGCTGCAGGCAGAGCGGGCTCTTTTCGTTTCCACCAATAGAGAAGCATGACGACCAATCCGGCCCCTGCTCCAGCGACCGAGCCGAACGTTGCGCCGGCGGCAATCCATTCTTCGCTCATGCCGAGGGCGATGAAATACAGCAGCAATCCGATCATGGTTGCGACTCTGACCAGCTGCTCGACTACTTGGGAGACGGCGGTGGGTATCATATTCTGAATCCCCTGGAAATAGCCCCTTAGCGCGGCCATTACGGGGACCAGCAGGAGGGCGAAGGAAACACTGCGAATCGCCTTCTCGGTCTGCCCAACTCCCATCCAGCCGGCAATCACGCCGGCCCCGGCATACAGGGCAATGAAACAGAGCAATCCCGTCAAAGTCAATACCCCGCTGGCCAGCTTAAGGATTCTTCTTGCTTCCGCGGGACGCCCCATGACGGTTTGCTCGGAGACGAATTTGGATACCGCTATCGGAATACCGGCGGTTGCAATGGTCAGTATGAGAATATACAACGGGTAGACAGCATTATAAATTCCAAATACTCCGTCCCCGGCCATATTTTGCAGCGGAATTTTCTGCAGGGTTCCCAGCAGCTTCGAAATGACCGCAGCTATCCCGAGGACTGCGGCCCCCTTAAGCAGACTGTGGCCAGAAGAGGACGGTTTGCGAGAGTCATCCATACAATTACCAACTTCCATGCCATTTCCATAAAACGGATGACCTTATTATAACTGATCAAACTGCAAAATGAAAAAGCCTCCTGTACAGAAGGTGAGAGCACCTTGCCTTAAGGAAGCTGTGAGTATGATTGAAACCGTGATTACTGCTCCATCTGTTTAGCGAGAAACCCTGCCGCTGTCTCAGCCATCTTAAGCTCCATTTGCCCCATCTTGGCAGACTCATCCTTGCTGGTTATAATTACAGCTCCAATCGGATCCCCTCCTGCAACGATAGGGGAAATTACGTAAGAACTGTAGCTTTCCTTGACATCTTTACAGATGTCGTGCTGCCCCGGATTGGTTTCCAACACCGACTTCCGGCCCTCCATGGAGCTCTCGACCAATGCACCGATTTGCTTCTCCATATAATCTTTCTTGGAGGCTCCGGATACGGCGATAATGGTATCTCTGTCGGAGATAAGAATGATGTGGTTAGTGCTTTCGTACAATGATTCCGCATATTCCTTAGCGAAATCGCCGAGCTCGCCGATCGGGGAATATTTCTTGAGAATAACTTCTCCATCCCGATCTACAAAAATTTCTAACGGATCTCCTTCCCGGATTCTAAGGGTACGGCGTATTTCTTTCGGGATGACCACTCGGCCTAAATCGTCTATTCGACGAACGATTCCAGTTGCTTTCATAAGTCTCTGATGCCTCTCTTTCCTTTGATGAAATCAGATTCACTGGAGTAAAAGTGTATTTAAAGTATTCTTCGATTTCCAAAAACTTATACATTAGTAAGCCGGGGCAATTCCATGTTTTCGCCAGTCTCGACAGAGCGCACGAATAACGGTGACTTAGTAACATGGGTTTGAATCTCCATTGCAGGAACCCTCGAATTTTCTAGTCTGGACGGACCAATAGCGCTATTTCTCTCCCAAGGATAAACGGCTATCGCCGTCCTTAGGACGGGCGCGTTTACCGATGAAATATAAGAACAGGTATAGATGAAAACTTATACTTTCTTATATTTTAAAAAACAAAAGCACTCCCTTGAAGAGAGTGCTTGTTTATCGATATTATTCAGCGGCCGGCGATGCTGAAGGAGCAGGAGACTCGGAAGGAGTTTCCGCATTGGCATCGGCAGGCTTGTCCGATTCCGGCGTATCCGTGGATTCAGGGGTACCGGTAGAATCCGGGGCTTCGGACGGCTCCGGTTCAGGCAGATTGGTTTTGAAGTCGTAATTAGGTAGCTCCGACTCGATAAACTCGCCAATTTGCTCTGAAGTAATGGCTTCGCGAATGTTGGTCTTTACATCATCCAATGGACGCGGGCCTCTGAAATCAACCCTCATGATATGATATCCATAATCCGTTTCGATCGGTTCGCTGATGGTGTTCAACGGAAGCTCTTCGGCCGCCTGCTGGAACTGAGGAACCCACCTCTTGGCAGATAGCGGCTCATTTTCATACTTACCGCCGTTATCTTTGGAACCGGGATCATCGGAATATTCCTTGGCCAGCTCGGCGAAATCCGCTCCGCTGTCCAGCTTGCCCTTAACTTCGTTGGCGATAGTCAGAGCCTCTTCTTTAGTGCGAAGATCCTTACCTTCCATATCTTTGATTCCGATGAGAATGTGGCTCACCGTAACAACGTCCAATACTTTCTCATTGACCAGATTATCGTAATATTGCTGGATTTGTTCGTCGGTTACCTTGCTGTCCAAATCCGTCATGACAACCAGACTGTTACGAATGTAATCCTCCAGGTCCTTCTCCGTAATGTTAAGCTCTTTCAGATGATCCTTCAAAGCGCTTTTCCCTTTAGATTCATAATAGGCTTTGATTTCATCCATCTGCTTCTTGACTTCCTCTTCCGCATTCTTCTTGCTCTCATCAGAAACTTGTCCAAGCATCAAATCGAGTGCGGCCATTTGCTTCAGCAAATATTCCTGGAATCCCGGAATGTCTTTGGCTGCGGCGAACTGGGCATTAAAGAAAGAAACGGTATTGAAAAATTTGTCAAACTCGCTTTGAGTAATGGAGCCATCCTTGTAAGTGGCCAGGACTTCCCCTTGCGCTCCGGACTTGTTCTTATCCCCACAGGCGCTCAGCATGGCTACAATCACGATCAGGACGAGGCTTATGATAAGCGCTCTAGTCTTGCGTGGTTTATTTAGCAGCATTTTGCAATTCTCCCTTCTCTTTATAAGCCTCCCTGTATTGTACCAAAAACTGCTCTAACAATGCTATGGATTGTTCTGGTTTGAGACCCTTGCATTTGACGACGATCTCGATATGCGCCCCGGGATTAACCTTCAGACGGCCTTCAAATTCTTTGGCCAGAGCCACAAGCTTCTTGCCTTCCAGTGCTTTGTTCCGCTTGGGATCGATCTTGAGGATATAATCGTCTCCCTTCTGCACAATCGATTCTATCCCATACATGGAACCGTAAACTTTTAGTCTCGCCACCGCCAATAAATTTTCGACTGCCGGCGGCAAATCGCCGAAACGATCTACCAGCTCCTCATGAAGATCTCCCGCCTCTTCCAGCGTAGTCACATTGGCTACTTTTTTATAAATTTCGATCTTCTGAATGCTGTCATAGATGTAATCGGACGGTAGGTAGGCGTCAATATGAAGATCCAACTGGGTACTCCAGAATTCGGGCTCGGTCTTATCCTCGCCATCCAGCTCCTGCTTCCGCTTGGCGATCTCTTCCCCCAGCATCTGGGAATACAGATCGAAGCCGACAGACGCAATGAAGCCGTGCTGCTCCGCTCCTAACAAATTACCCGCTCCGCGGATGGCCAAATCTCTCATCGCAATTTTAAAGCCGGAACCGAGCTCTGTGAACTCTTTAATCGCCTGCAGCCGTTTTTCAGCCACTTCCGTAAGTACCTTATCCCGCTGATAAGTAAAATAGGCATAAGCTATCCGGTTGGAGCGGCCAACTCTACCCCGAAGCTGATACAGCTGGGAGAGCCCCATTTTATCGGCATCATGAACGATCAGAGTGTTGACGTTGGGAATGTCTACTCCGGTTTCTATGATGCTTGTGCTAACCAGCACATCGTATTCCCCGTCCAGGAAGTCGAGAATCGTCCTCTCCAGCTCCTGCTCCGACATTTGACCATGAGCGACGGCCACCTTGGCGTCCGGCACCAGCATGGAGATCTGATCGGCCATTTGCTGAATGCCCTGCACCCGGTTATATAAATAATACACTTGTCCCTCTCTCGCCAATTCCCGCTCAATGGCTTCCCGCACAAGAGTGTTGCTATGCTCTACCACATAGGTTTGAACCGGGAAGCGATTCTCCGGAGGGGTTTCGATGACCGACAAATCCCGGACACCGAGCATCGACATATGCAGTGTCCGTGGAATAGGAGTAGCCGTCAATGTAAGAACATCCACGTTTGTTTTAAGCCTCTTTAGCTTCTCTTTATGGGAAACCCCGAATCTCTGCTCCTCATCCACTATAAGAAGACCCAGCTCTTTAAAGACGATATCGGCGGACAATAACCGATGGGTCCCGATAACAATATCAACCGTACCGGTTTTGATTCCTTTAATCGTTTCGTTCTGTTCCTTCTTGGAGCGGAAACGGCTGAGCACCTGAATATTGAACGGATATTCCGAGAATCTTTCCCTGAACGTTTCATAGTGCTGTTGGGCCAGTATCGTTGTCGGCACCAGTACGGCCACTTGCTTGCCGTCGATTGCCGCCTTGAAGGCAGCACGAATAGCGACCTCGGTTTTACCGTAGCCTACGTCACCGCATAGCAGCCGGTCCATCGGCCGAGGCTTCTCCATATCCATCTTGATTTCCTCGATGGCCCGTATCTGATCGGGGGTCTCATCGTAGGGGAAGAGACTCTCGAATTCCTGCTGGTACGGCGTATCCTTGGAGAAAGGATATCCCGGCGTGGACTGCCTGTCTGCATAGAGCTTGATTAAATCATCGGCAATATCTTTAACGGAGGAGCGCACCTTGCTCTTAACTCGGTTCCATTCCGTACCGCCCAGCTTATAGATCTTGGGCTCCTTCTCTTCAGAGCCTACATATTTCTGGATGAGCTCTATCTGGTCAATAGGAACTGACAGCTTGTCTCCGCCGGCATAGAGAATATGCAAATAGTCTTTATGGATCCCATTGATTTCCAGGGTTCCAATGCCCACATATTTCCCGATCCCGTGATTAACATGGACGACATAGTCGCCCACTCTAAGCTCCTGATAGTTTTTAATCCGTTCCGCATTTTCTATTTTCTTGTCTACTTTACGGGCCTTGCGCTGCTTCTGGGAGAACATCTCTCCCTCCGTCAGCACGACCAAATGAACCGAAGGCAATTCAAATCCGCTCTGTAAATTTCCATCAAGCAAAATCGGCTCTTCAATCTTGTAATCATGAAGCACCCGGCGGACCCGCTCCATCCGCTCCTCGCCGCTGGCGAGCATAACCACTTTATAGCCGCTTTTTTTCCAACGGTCGGTTTCCGCTTTGAGCAGATTCATTTGACCATGGAAATTTTGCATGGCCCGGCTCATGAAGTTAACAATATTCTGCGGCTGGGTCTGCGGAACCTGGCGAAGGAATAAGGAGACATATAGAGTAGGAAACGGCTGTCGGTACAACAAGACGTCGTATGTCTTGGACAGCACAAAAGCCGGCAGAGTTTTACCTTCCTGCAGCAGCCCGGTCACCCATTCCGCCTCGTCTCTTTCCAGTTGTTTGGCGGTTTCCAGCAAACGGGATGGCTCATCGAGAATCAGCAGTGTGTCTTTGTCCATATAATCAGCCAGAGTATGTCTCTCGGGATACAGCAAAGAAATATATTTATAGATTCCCGGGAACGACTGCTGCTGTCTGAGCCGTTCTATGTCGCTGCGAATCTCCTCTTCCAGCTTCTCCTTGGCTTGACGGTCCGTCATTTTTGCCAGTTGCTTCTGCAGCAGGTCGAAGGCATGTTCGGCCGCATTTTGGAAACGCTTTCCTTCGGCAATAATCTCTTTACCTGGAGGAATAATCAGTTTATTTATTTTGTCTATCGATCGTTGATTGGCAACGTCAAATGTTCGGATTGAGTCTACTTCGACATCAAACAGCTCTATTCGGTAAGGATTTGGCGATGTCAGCGGAAAGATATCGATAATTCCGCCCCTGACGCTCATCTCGCCCTTCTTCTCTACTTGATCCACACGCTCGTAGCCCATCTCCGTCATCCGGGTCAGGAAGGCTTCCAGTTCGAGCGCTTCACCCACGCTAACCGTTACTTGAGCTTCGGCAAATACGGACTTCAACGGCTGCAGCTTCCTCAAGCCGGCGTAGGGAGTGACGAGAACCCCTCTGAATCCGGTTGATAAGCGGGTTAACGCATCAATCCGCTGAGCAAGAGTCTCCGGGCTGGACACAGCGGTTTCTGCAGCCATCAGCTCCTGGGCCGGGAACAACAGCACATCCTCCGGAGGAAGGAACTCGGATAAATCTTCTACAATTTTCTGTGCCGCAAACATATTGTGGGTTACAACAAGGATCGGCTGCTTAAGCTCATCGGCCAATGCTGCGATCAACACCTGACGCGAAGAACCGGCCAGACCAGCTATTAATTGTTCCTTCATTCCGGACTTCAATCCGGATATAACGGTTTGAAAATCGGTGTCTTGAGACAGCGCTTGTATTAGCGATCGCAATGAATTCACTCCTCTCGACCATCAAAAAGAAGCCTCGGCGGAACTGCCAAGGCCATTAACATTCCTTAGTAATAGACGCTCTATATATTGATATATTCCGATTATTGCAGCGGATTGCTCAGCAAGGACAGCTCAGGATTGGCTTCCAGCGCTTCCCGGCAGTAATCACATGTAACCTTGACAATAACATTGCCATCCGGGTTATACGATATTATATCTCTGCGCTCGCCGGGGGTCAAGAATTGAAACCCGAGGCGGGCTTCGTCCACCGTATCCCTATCAATCTGCCCGACATGGCTGCGGCAGTGCCTGCAAATGTAAAGTATTGACATATCTATGCCTCCCGGAGTCATCCTATACCAACTTATTATGCCCAATTCTGCAGCAATTAAGCATAGGATAACCGTTGGGGCACACTGTTTGTTATTGACCAGTCAGCCTGGCGGGGTCTTAATTCAAAATTATGACCAAACGCCATCCATGGCGACGGCATTATGTAACTAACCGTTAAATTTCGCCATCGTTTGTTCAAAGGTATGGCTTATCGAATAAAGCATCGCTTCGCTCACGCGGTCCAATATATCGGGAAGCTGCTTAAATTCTTCCTTGGTGAAAGAGGAAAGCACATAATCGGCAATATCCGAACCCGGGGCGGGACGCGAAATTCCGATTCTTATTCGGTCGAAGGTCTGTGTCCCCGTATGCTGAATGATGGATTTGATTCCGTTATGTCCACCCGAGCTTCCCTGATAACGAAGGCGAAATTTGCCGAAGGCCGTATCCAGATCGTCATACAATACTGTAACATCCTCCAACTCCGCTTTATAATAATCCAGAAAAGCCCGCACCGATTCGCCGGACAGATTCATATAGGTCGTCGGCTTAATCAGCCATACTTTAGTCCCTTGAACGACACCTTCCCCGATCATCGCTTTGCACTTATTTTGCTTGATGGGAATTCCCCACTCACGGGCAAACCAATCGATCGCCATAAAACCGATGTTATGCCTGGTGTTTTCGTAGGACCTTCCGGGATTGCCGAGACCGACAAAACATTTCATAGCCGTATATCCACCTTCGTAAATAAATGATTATCTTACTATTTTAATCGGGAACTTGCGCAAGATCAAATCGGCAAGGCCGGAAAGCCTTTGGGTCGGCGGATTTTTAATGGCAGAATAGCACCTGCCGACTATATCGCAATGATATCAAACGACAAAAAACACGCCTCGTGAATCGGATCAGGCGTGTCCCTAATTGAAATCTTATTCCTCACCCTGCTGCCCAGGTGCTTCTCCGGCTGTCTCCTCGGCCTCCGTATCATCGGGAGCCTCTTCCTTCTGAGGAGCCAGTATAGTTACCACTACTTCATGGGGGTCTGAAATAATCTCCAGCTCAGACGGTACGGTTATTTCGGAGACCGTCAAATTCTCCCCTACTCCCAATCTCGATACGTCTACGGAAATGGTCGGGGGAAGATGCTGTGGAAGGCACTTAACCTCCACTTCATGAGCCCTTATCTGCAAAATTCCGCCTTCCTTGACTCCAATCGCCTCTCCGGTAATTTCTACCGGAATCATGGAACGGACAGGCTCGTCCATGCGGATGAGGTGAAAATCGATGTGCAGCAGCTCCCCGGAAAGCGGGTCCTTCTGCACCTGCTGGATCATCACCGGCTGCTTCCCTCCGTCAGGCATGGACATCTCAATGACTCCATGAGGGTTTGTCCTTAGAAGCTGCCCAATTTCCTTGTTATCCACCAGGACCGATACGCTGCCTATAGTCTTGCCATATACACTTCCCGGCACGAAACCTTCCTTCCTTACTTGCTTTCGTCCAGACTTCGTTAATTCCGGGCGTTCCTTCACTATCAATGTAGCGGTCATAATCAAATACCTCCAAGCATAGGTTTAAGAGCGAGCGAGTACCGCAGACTCTCTGAAGGAGGCGATAGCAGAGTCCTTATGGGGAGATTGCTCCGCCCAGAAGAACTCTCAGCACCACCTTGTGAAAGAATACTCACTCGTTACTTTACCCATATATTGGAGGTTCAAAACCAAAACTATTCAAATAAATTACTTATCGACTGTTCTTCGTGCACACGAATAATGGCCTCTCCCATCAGCGGCGCAACCGAAAGCGCCTTGATCTTGGGGGATGGCTCGCGATGAGAAATCGGAATGGTGTTGGTTACCAGCAGCTCGCGAATCGGAGATTCTTCGATCCGCTGCATAGCCGGACCCGACAGAACCGCATGGGTTCCGCAAGCGAAAACTTCCTTGGCGCCATACTCCATCAGTGCGTTGGCAGCCAAAGTCATCGTACCGGCAGTATCGATAATATCGTCTATCAGAATGGCGGTCTTCCCTTCAATGTCTCCAATGATATTCATCACTTCACTGACATTGGGCTCCGGCCTTCTCTTATCGATAATAGCCAACGGCGCTTTAAGATAGTCCGCAAGCCTTCTCGCCCGAACCACTCCGCCGTGGTCTGGAGATACAACGACCACATTGCTTAATTCTTTATCCCGATAATATTGTCCCAATATGGGAACTCCGAGCAAATGATCGACCGGAATATCGAAAAATCCTTGAATCTGCATCGCATGCAAATCCATAGTAATGACCCGATGAGCTCCGGCCGTCTCAATCAAATTCGCTACCAGCTTGGCCGTGATCGGATCACGGGATCTTGCCTTGCGGTCCTGTCGTGCATAGCCGTAATACGGAATAACGACATTAATGCTTCTGGCCGATGCCCGCTTGAGAGCATCGGTCATCACCAGCACTTCCATCAGATGGTCGTTAACCGGGCTGCATGTGGACTGGATTAGAAATACATTAGAGCCCCGGACACTCTCATTCAGCTTAATTTGGATTTCTCCATCGCTGAACCGCACAATATCCGCGCTTCCGAGCGGAACATCTATATAGTCGGCAATTTCCTGGGCTAACTGAGGATTGGAGTTACAGGTAAACACTTTAAGTTTTGAATCGCAATATGGCATTTCCAGCCGTTCCTCCTTGGCAGATCGGTGCTAGTCTTTTTTACTGTTTCTGGCTTTGATTCGGTTGCGCAATAACTGAGCGTACCCGGGTTTGTTGGTTTGTCGTTCCCTGGCAATGGCGAGGTCCCCTTCCTCTACGGGATGGGTAATAGTGGAACCGGCCACCACATAAGCGCCCTTGCCGATTTTGACAGGAGCAATCAGGTTAACATTGCTGCCGATAAAAGCTCCGTCTTCCACCTCGGTCAGGTGCTTCTTATAGCCATCATAATTTACCGTAATGGCACCGCAGCCAATATTGACATCTTTTCCAACCTTTGCGTCGCCCACATAGCTCAAATGAGATACTTTGGTGTTGTCGCCAAGCGTTGAATTTTTGATCTCGACAAAATCGCCGACCTTAACGTCTCTTCCCAATCGGGCTCCCGGACGCAAATAGGCGAACGGGCCGACATGGGAATGCTCTCCTACCGTCGCTTCCTGCAGCACGGACTGCTTGACCGTCCCGCCATGCTCTATGGTGGAATCGATAATTTCAGAATAAGGCCCTATAATACAGTCTTCACCAATGACGGTCTTCCCTTTCAAAACGGTTCCGGGCAGCAGTACCGTGTCCTGGCCTATCTCCACATCCGGTTCGATATAGGTTTGAGCCGGATCTTGAATCGTAACGCCGTTTATCATATGCCTCCGGAGAATTCGGTCTCTCATAAGCTTCTCCGCTTCCGCCAGTCCAATGCGGTCGTTAATTCCGGCCGCTTCCGAAGGATCGGGGGTGCAATAACCGATTACCCGGTCGCCATCGGCTTTCATAATACCTATGACATCAGTCAAATAGTATTCGTTCTGAACATTATGATTAGTCACGCGGCCCAAAGCTTTGAACAGCTTGTGGTTATCGAACAAATAAGTCCCCGCGTTGATTTCCTTGATTAATTGCTGGGACTCGTTACAGTCCTTCTGCTCGATAATTCCGGTCACAAGCCCTTGATCGTCTCTTGTGATCCGGCCGTATCCGTGGGGATTCTCCATTTCTGCGGTCAAGATCGTTGCCGCCGCTCCGCTCTCCTGATGAAGACGGATCATCTCCCTCAGAGTTTCTTCTCTAACCAAAGGGGTATCCCCGCATATTACAATGGTGACTCCTTGTTCATTCTCAAGGAGGGGCTTGGCTTGTAGCACTGCATGTCCAGTGCCTAGCTGCTCGGCCTGAAACGCATATTCTGCCCGGTCTCCCAAGTAGGCTTTAATTTCTTCCGCTCCGTTGCCTACGATAGCGACTTTGCGCTTTGTTTCGATCTTTTCCAACAAATCCAGGACGTGACCGACCATCGGCTTTCCGCAAACCGGATGAAGCATCTTGTACAGCTTAGATTTCATCCGCTTCCCCAAGCCGGCAGCCAATATGATGCTGTTTATCTGCAAATCAGACCACTCCAAGCTAATATAAGGTTCACTATAGAATATAGCTCACTTTCTGCAAAAAGAAAAGAGAGCCCATTCCGGGCTCTCTTCGCGGGGCTGAAATGCATTACGCCCCTTCTTCTATTACTTGCTCTTCCTCAATAGCGGCTCTTTCATACTCGGCCAGTACAGCCACCTGAATTTTTTCGCGAGTGGTCGAAGAAATCGGATGGGCGATATCGCGGAACTCTCCATCGGGCGTACGCTTGCTAGGCATAGCTACGAACATCCCGTTGTTCCCGTCGATGACACGAATATCGTGAACGACAAATTCGTTGTCAATCGTAATGGATGCAATCGCCTTCATTCTTCCTTCTGTGTTGACTCGGCGGAGTCTTACATCTGTAATTTGCACTCAAGTTCACCACCTTTTATCATCAAAAAGACTTGGTATAGACTTCCACATTTTGTTGGAAAATCCTTCTTTTCAATGATAAAAAAATGGCATTTTCTAAAATATTTTCCCGAGTTGTTATTATTCGACACCAATCGCTACAATCAATTCGATTTCGACAAGAACATCCTTGGGAAGCCTTGCCACCTCGACGGTGGAACGCGCCGGTTTGTGGTTGCCGAAATATTCGGCATAAATTTCATTGACCTCAGAGAACATACCCATGTCCTTCAAATAGACGGTCGCCTTCAACACATGCTGGAAATCGGCTCCCACCTCGCCAAGGATTTCTTTAAGATTCCGGAAGACCTGATGGGTTTGTTCCCGGATTCCACCCTCTACAATCTTGCCGTCCAGCCCTAGGGGAATTTGTCCGGATGTAAAAAGTACATTCCCGAACTGAACGGCCTGAGAATAGGGGCCGATGGCGGCCGGTGCTTTCTCCGTTGCAATTTGGATCGGTTTCATTCCATCACTTCCTTCTAGTCAAAATAATTACCGGGAACAGCAGTCAGACTTCTCGCTTTCGAATCGACGGACAGTCTGGCTAGCGACACATAGTCGGTAACGAGTCGTTCCCGCACATCTTCCGATTCAACCAACACTCCAACGCCTTGCACAGTCGCTTTAAACTCCTGAAGAAGGTCCATCATTCCCTGGATCGTCCCGCCGGCTCTCATGAAATCATCGATGATCAGCACCTTGGATTGCTCCTTCAATGCGCGTCTTGCCAATGACATAGTCTGAATCCTCCGGTTGGAGCCCGATACGTAATTGATGCTTACGGTCGACCCCTCCGTGACCTGACTGTCTCTGCGCACAATAACGACCGGCAAATTAAGGAAAGTCGCGGTCGCATAGGCTAGAGGGATTCCTTTGGTCTCTACCGTCATCACCACATCAATATCACGGTCGGCGAACGCCGTGGCGAAAATTTTGCCGATTTCATTCATAATCGCCGGCTTACCCAAAAGATCGGACATATATAAATATTCTCCCGGAAGGATCCGTTCCGGTTGTTCCAGCATTCCGCACAGCTTGCGGATCAATTCCAAAGAGGCCGTTTTCGGGTATTTGGGGATGAATATTACACCCCCGGCCGCCCCTGCCAAAGTCTGCAGTTCACCGAAGCCCTCCGCTTCAAACACTTCCTTAATGATCGCCAAATCTTCGCTGATGGAGGACTTGGCCGCTTGATAACGCTCAGCAAAAGTGGTTAACGGAATCAAGGAATGAGGCCGGTACAGCAAGTATTGCGTCATCTCCACTAATCTTGCACTGCGTTTTAATTTTTTCATGACACACCTCTGACCGTTTACTCAACAAGTCGGCATTTTAAGTTAAAATCCGAATATTAACATTAAATATACCATCTTTATACGTATTTAGACAAGCTTGCCGCAAGAGTGTCAGGTCAGCAGCCGTACAGCGTACACTTCTTTGCAAAAGCCTCTCAAGCCGTTATATATCTTTGCCGCTTTGGAAAACTTCGAGACCAGGCCGAACACCGTCGGACCGCTTCCGGACATCAATACGCCGTCGGCTCCCATCCGCTGCATGCTGTCCCGCAGTTGCCTTACCTCCGGATATAATTCGAAGGTTATATTTTCCAATACATTACCCAGTGAGCGGCACAATAAATCAAATCGTCCCGAACGGATGGATTGCAGCATATCCGGAATGGAAGGATGGTGTTCGATTTCGGAAGCCTTCAGCTTCCCGTAAACTTCCCCTGTAGATACATTAATGGGCGGTTTAGCAAGGATAACCCAGCACTGTGGAGGTGAAGGTAGGGGCTCGAGCTTCTCTCCCCTGCCACTTGCCAAAGCAGTACCTCCCATCACACAGAAGGGCACGTCCGAACCAAGCTCGGCTCCGAGCTCCATCAATTCCCGGGCGGGGATGCCCAGATTCCACAGACGGTTCAAGCCGCGAAGAGTGGCGGCGGCATCGCTGCTTCCCCCTGCCAGACCGGCCGCAACGGGAATTTTTTTGTCCAGGTGGATATAAACCCCTTTATGTACGTTATATCGTTCCTTAATCAGCTTGGCCGCCTGGAAAGCAAGGTTCTTCTCATCCAGCGGGATATAGCCCGCCTGACTTGATATGATAATGGTGTCCCGAGACAGCTCCTGCATTTCCAGCCTGTCCGCCAAATCAACCATCGTCATGACCATTTCCACTTCATGATACCCATCTTCCCTTTTGTATAATACATCCAAAGAAAGGTTGATTTTAGCCGGAGCCTTTTCAAATACTTTCATGCAGTCACCTTCTTCGCATTTACCGTTAAACAGCTTAACATATTATAACATGGCTGGTCAGCAAAATAACCCCATAAAGTGGCGCATGCCTTCGAAGCGTACTCCGTCCTGGTCACCCGCCATGCAGCGCCGCAACGTGTGCCGCGAGAGGCACGCATTTGAGTCCTCCAATCCCGGTCGCACTCCCTGACTTTCTTTCGATAGCAGCTTGATAACATTTTGCGGCTAATGATACTAAAAAAAGCCGGAACGGCTATCCCTCCGGCCTCCGGCTTCTGGCAACCCGTTTCGCCGGCTCAGAGCTTGCGGCATGTACTTCCGGCGAACTCGGCATTTAACGGTTCGGACGGTTTCCGCTTGTGGCCTGCTCGGCGATTTGGATCGCCCGTTTAACCATATTTCCGGCATCCTTGGTCCGAATCCCGCCCCAGCCCTCTTCTTTGACCGTATTATAGAATCCTAAATCTTTGGCAAGCTCATATTTAAACTGTTCGGACATGACGCTTCTTCTTCTCCGGCTCATCAGTATCCCTCCTTTCGCTCAGGGTTAGTATGTGTAAAGGCAGACAATAAAATAACCCCACAGAGTAACGTCCGGCCTTCGAAGCATATTCCATCCGTGTTCCAACAGAGTCAGCGGCCAAGACTTCCTCTAAGCGCTGTCGCTCTTCCCTAATTACACTCTTTGCGGCGAGCCTTGAATATCCCCTACAAATAAAAAACAGCAAAACCCAAAAGGGCTTTGCTGCAAAATTCGTTCAGTTAAGTTTGCATATAAGAGATGCGGACTTGTCCTTCATCTTGGCAGACGGTTACTTCTACGGACTCCGTCAGTATATCCGCATAGCTGTATGACACTCGTTTAAAAGCATGCTGCTCTTGATCAAGCTTTACGATAAAAACAGAAGGGTAGGTCTCTTCCAAAACTCCAGATCGTTCAATGGTCTTTCGGCGACCACCGTTTGCACGCAACACAATCTTCTGCCCAACGTGGGGCTCCAAACTGCGTCTGATCTCCAATAGCGCATTTTTAGCCATTGTAAGCTACCACCTCTTTCCTTAGTCCATTATAACTCAAGATGGGCAGCTTGTCAATTAAGGATAATATTATATCAGCATCATAATTGCGTTGTCAACGGTTAATTTGTCCCGAATTTTTTTGAACAACGAGGCCTGCCGGTACGGTTCCCGAATCCGGTTAAACCTCCATAATTCTACAAAAAAAGCACCTATAAGCAAGGTGCTTGAATCAGGACTCCATATGGGTCTGCGGCTTCGGCAAAACTAATCGGAAGCTTCCCCGGGTCTGTATGCCTCCCAGCCCTTCAAGCCCCGACTGGGTTTGATGGATAATGTCGGAAATTTGGATCGTATCATCAATGGAAGTGAAGGATACTCTCGATGCCACAATCAGCGGATCCAGGGCATGGATCAACACCCGCGAAGGCGAGCTGGCAAAGTTGGCCCCGGCGAGCAGCAACGCTTCATAATGGGACTGACAGGCGCCTGCTATAATAACGAGAGAGTCCCGGTTTCTGTCGTACTGCCGGGCTATCTTCACAGCCTGAACGAAATTATGCGAATTTTTGTAATTGCTAAGATTCATGACATCCGGCTGCCCCTGACCTTTGACAAGCCCGTCATGCCCCGTAATGACCACGATATCGGGCTGGGACTGCGGAAGCAGCTTATATAGTACAGACGGCATTGCCGATTCATGGACATGTACCCCTTCAGCGGGTACTCTTAGCTGCTTATACAGCTCCATACATTTTCTCAAGTAGCGGGGGTCTCCGTCCAGATGGAGCACTTTGCCCGGAAGCTCAAAGAAGGAGCGGGCTTGGCGCGCTTTATTCGGATTGACGCGGCTGTTTCCCTTCTTATGGGTCTGTTTCTGCGTTTCGCCAAATCGCCGTATGGATTCGTCCGCACTCCTTTGAAACGCCTCCTCGTCCTTGTAAATCCTCGCGGAGCTGACCGGTTCCAAATCAGCCGGCGGTGCATCGGCCAGAAGCCGGTAATTGATCCCTCTCAACCAGGATTTGTACCGACTTATCGCTTCGATTCTGAAGATGACATCTCCGCCGTAGGATTTTCTCGTTACCAGATCCCCTTGCTTCATCGCCATAATCCCTCCCCTTGAACTATCCTATGGCAGGGATGGGCTTTTGGTGTATAAGAAGTTTACAGGGAGCGCAGCATGATGTTGCTTAATCGGGCATATTCGTCAATGGACAGTGTCTCTCCGCGCCGTACCGGATCTATACCCGCCTCTGCCAGAATAGTCTCCAAACGCGATCTCTCCCCTTTACCGAAGAAACGGGCGAGCAAGTTGTTGGCAACCGTTTTCCGTCTCTGGGCAAAGGCTGCCTGCACAACATCAAAGAAGAAGGCTTCGTCTTCCACCTGTACCGGAGGCCGATCTCTTACCTTCAGCTTAATGACCGCAGAGTCCACGTTAGGCTGCGGAATGAAGACCGTGCGCGGAACAATGGTGACCAATTGAGGCTCACAGTAATAGCTAACCGCTATACTCAGGCTTCCGTAATCCTTGGTCCCCGGTCCCGAGGCCATACGATCGGCAACCTCCTTCTGAATCATAACCACGATGTTACGGAGCGGAAGCTTCTCTTCCAGCAGCTTCATCACGATAGGGGTCGTTACATAGTAGGGCAAATTAGCCACAACGCTGACCTGTTCGCATTCCCCCAGATGTTGGCGCAGCAAATCACCCAAAGGCAGTTTAAGCACATCCCCGTGTACGATCTGCACATTAGAGTAAGATGCCAGAGTTTCGTCAAGTATGGGAATCAGCCGCTGGTCAATCTCCACAGCTAACACAGCCTTAGCCTCCCTGGCCAGCGGTTCGGTGAGAGATCCGATCCCGGGTCCGATCTCCAAGGCTCCATCATCGGGGCCCAATTCAGCCGCTTCAACGATTTTACGCAATATATTTTGATCGACCAGAAAGTTTTGCCCCAAGCTTTTCTTAAAGGAAAATCCATGTCGGGACACAATCTCTTTCGTTCGATTCGGTGCAGAAATATCTCCGTAGTCCTTTAGTTGTTTGTCCATTTACAACCCTCTTTTGGCTAATTCCTTAATGGCCTGCTCGAATTCCGCCCGGCTAATTTTAAACATGCGGCATCTCTTATGAAACTGTTTTCCGTTAGCATACCCAATTCCAAGCAGCTTGCCCGCCTCCAGACGGCGTTGGGAAGCTTGGGGATGACCGATCAAGCCCGCTTCGATCAGATCCTGCCAGGAGATTTCCGATTCGGCCGGATTGAAATCTGTCTTAACATTCGCAAGAGCCGTCCGAATTGCCTCTGGGGAGGCATTCTCGACGCCTATATCATCCTTATATAAGGCGTCCTCCTTCTGGAGGAAAGCGTGCTTGCAGCCGGGTACTCTGGCAGTAATCAGTCTTCTCAGTTTCTCCCCCGCATGATCGGGGTCGGTGAATATGATGACGCCTCTCCGTTCCTGCGCCAATTCAATCCGGCGGTAGATGTCTTCGTTAATGGCCGATCCGCCGGTTTCGATCGTATCCGCCTCTACGGCTCTACGAATAGCAGCCGTATCGTCCTTCCCCTCAACGACAATTAATTCCTTGATCATTCGGTTCACCTCAAGCGAAAAATTATGAACCATTTGTGCTGCGCTACTTGGTATGAAGTGATTTAGAGACCGTTGGAATTCCAAGTTATCCGTAAAATTTTTATCCTAGACAAATTTGGACTTCCAATCGCTGTTATCCTCGGATTAACATAATGCTATCAGCGGTTCGTTCCCGCCATACGATTGAACCGGACCACCTATAACAAGCAAAAAGAAGAGGAGCTACCCTCTTCTTGTCATGCTTCACTGTCTTTTAATTTATACCATTAACTGGCCCAAAAGCCAAGCTTAATCAGCAGTTGGTTTCTTAGGTCCGATAACATATACGGTATAGCCCCGTTTCACGCCAAATTTATTGGCATAAGACTCGCTCTCGAAGTAAATATCAATCTTGTTGCCTTTAATGGCGCTGCCTGTATCCTCGGCCCGGCGATAGCCGATTCCATCGATATAAACCCACCATCCCATCGGGATGACACTCTTGTCTACAGCAATGGTACGCCCTTCCGTTACCTTCGTTCCGGATGCGGTAATTCCGTATCCTTCATCTCCGGGATTTTTCCCCGTTGAAGAAGCCCCGGCTGTATATGCCGTAAGCGTAACATTGTTCAA
Source organism: Paenibacillus sp. SAFN-117 (assembly GCF_051966115.1). Classification (NCBI taxonomy): domain Bacteria; kingdom Bacillati; phylum Bacillota; class Bacilli; order Caryophanales; family Paenibacillaceae; genus Paenibacillus; species Paenibacillus sp. SAFN-117. Next base: position 14,597 of record NZ_JBQCLK010000041.1, on the reverse strand, counting down.
AATTTTATTATACTTCGTCGGAACTCCGTTGTCGGGAATGAACTCGCCGCCTGACTCTGCGGACAAAGCCATGACTTGCGGATTTTTAACGCCTACCGCAATAACTTTATTCACGCTCTCTTCGACAATCGTCTCTCCTACGATGCTTTCCGCAATTAACTGACCGTCTTCATAAACCTTCTCGGTCTGCACCAGCTTGCTGCCTTCTTTCCCTTCCTGAACTACCTGCTCTTTTCCCTTGAGCAAGTTATGATCATCTTGGGTTATCGTTTCAAAGGCAAGCGGCACCGTCTGTTCTTCAATCTGTTTCGTAACGCGGATCACCTGAATAGAGGCGTCCGACACAATGGGATCTTCTATGGCGGGAACGACTCTATCGTCTTCCCCAACATGTATATTTAAATCTTCCAACGCACTGGCAACCGTTCTTCCAGTTGTGTACAATGTCTTGGTCTCCCCATCAGCAGTTACCAGAACAGGCAATGTATGATCGATCGTAAATCGGTCGCCGTTCTCGATTTGGGTGTTGAGATCCGCCGAAATGCGGTCATGCTCATCTACCGAGATTCCTTGTTCATCCAGCAGACGACTCAAGATCCACTGTTTCGTTTGAATCGTTTTTTCTTCTCCGTCCACCACCAAAGAAACGCTTTTGGTTGCCGTACCGTACAACAACATGAAAAACATGAAAGTCAATGCGAATGAAGCCAAGGCAATTATTGTTACCAAACGCAGGTTTTCATGCTTCCAACGCAATGCGAAGGACATGCTGGATGATCGTTTTACATGGGTGTTCTCAACCTGGATTGCGCCCACTTCTTCGGTCCTCCTTCAAAGCCCCGCCGTCGACTGTTACGCATGATTAAGATCTGACGCGACTAAGATAATTGGGTTTAGATTAATATCACCGTAATTTCTTGATTGACAAGATCACACTTTTGGCGCTCTTGACCTAGCTCCACCTCCCCTTAAACAAAACTCTATGTGAAAGTCCGGATATGTATCCCAAAATTATTAGCGATTAGAAATTCGGCGATAGGTTTTAAGCTTTCATGAAAGTTATCATAAGCTCTATCGATCAACCTTGTAAAGAGGGTGAGCCCTATATAAAAACCCGATTTTCGAACCTATTCCGGCAAATTCTGAAAATTACAAAACATAACCGTTCTATTTCTATCCATTAATAAAGGTTTTCTGATTATTTCGCCGTTTTTCGTGTTGCATTAGGAAAATAAGCGCCTTAGGTTTATAATGGACAGACATAAATTAAGTTAAAAATATCCATAATATGGGAAAGCGAGGTAGGTTTTTTGGCACCGATTTTGACCCTTGAAAACGTATTCGGAGGGTACTTTATCCACAAGCCAGTCCTAAAAAATATTTCCTTTTCTGTCAATGAAGGGGAAATGATAGGCCTGATAGGTTTAAACGGAGCAGGCAAAAGCACAACAATCAAACACATTCTCGGTTTGCTTCAACCGCAGCAAGGCGATATCCGCGTGAAAGGGCAGACCTTGGCCGAGGCTCCGGAGATCTATCGCTCCGCCTTCGCCTATGTTCCGGAAAGCCCTGAATTGTATGAGGAGCTTACGATTTGGGAGCATCTGGAGCTTACCGCTCTTGCCTATGGACTTTCCAAAACGGAATTGAACACGCGGGCCGACAAGCTTCTGGATTTGTTTCACATGAGGAATAAAGTCAAGCATTTTCCGGTACATTTGTCCAAGGGGATGCGCCAGAAGGTAATGATCATGAACGCCTTTCTGATCGAACCGCCGCTATATATTATCGACGAGCCGTTCCTCGGATTGGATCCGCTAGGTATTCGCTCTCTGCTGGATTTGATGGTCACCTTCAAGGAGGCGGGGGCGAGCTTCCTGATCAGCTCTCATATCCTATCCACTCTGGAAAAATACTGCGACCGTTTCCTTGTACTTAACGAGGGGGTCATTGTTGGAGAGGGAACGCTTGTCGAATTGGGGCAGTTGGCAAATATGGAAGGCGCGCCACTCGACGATATTTTCTATAAACTGATTCAAAACGGGGGAAAAGGAGATGTTTGATCCCATTCAATTATGGGGTAGAAGATGCCGATCCTTCTGGAAGGAGGCGGCCTACTACTGGCGGTTCATCGGCAGAAGCATGAGCCAAGGGGTCTTGTTCTTTGCCTTTATAGCGGCAATGTATATGTATATTCAGTGGCTGGAAACTTTGCCGGACAACTTTCCTTATTACTGGTTCATGGTCCCTCTGATAACCTGGGCGGTAGCCTTCAGTCCCATCCGTACATTCCTGCAGCCGGCGGATCGAGTGTTTTTGCTCCCGGTGGAAAGCCGAATCGGGCCTTATTTATCCCGGGCATTACGGTACAGTTATCTTTGGCAGGCTGCCACAGTTCTCGTCGTGGCGATTATTTTATGGCCACTTTATAAAGTATCCAAAGACGGTTCGACCTCCTTTCTTCTGTTGAGCGTATTTCTATTAATTGTTAAATGGGGGAATGTTCTCGGCAGTTGGCAAGAGGCCCGGCAGGTTCATGAGCGCAGTCGACGACTGCTTCGCTTCATTAGATGGACAGCCTCCACCAGTGTCGTTTTTACCGTATACCAGTATGGACCCGCTATAGCAGGCATCATCGGCCTTCTTTGGATAACCCTCCTCTGGGCAAGCTTCAAGAAGACGAATCAATATCCGATCCCTTGGGAATATCTGATTCGGAAGGAGCGGGAGCACCTCTCCAAGCATTATCTGTTCTTCAGCTGGTTCATTGAAGTGGATCACCTGCCGAATCGTGTCAAACCACGGCGCTGGCTGGCTTCCATTACAGGCCGATTCCCGTTCCGCCAAGCGTCCACTTATTTATATTTGTTTACGAAGACGTATATTCGCTCGGAAACGGCCAGCATTTCGGTCAGATTAACCGTTGCCGGGGCTCTGCTTCTCCTTCTAGTTCCCGATCCGAACTGGAAAATCGCGGTGTTCGGCATCTTCCTATGGATGTCCTGTGTCCAGATGTCTTCTCTGGATCAGTATCACCGTTATACGTTCTGGCTTAAGCTCTACCCTGTTGATGCGATGAGCAAGAGAGCAGCGATTATCCGCATTGTTTATGTAAGCCTGCTCAGCCAATGGTTCCTTCTAGGAGCGGTGCTTGTCTGGCAATCCCGGGGATCCGGCTTCTCCTTGGCCGCGGTAGCTGTTTCTTTGATGATGATCAGCGCTTACTGCCTCATCTTCATGAGAAAAAAGCTGAAGCGGACCTCACTTCAGCTTTAGCAGTCGTATAGCATTCGTTGTCGTTATTTCTGCAATTTCTTCCAGCGTCTTCCCTGTCAGTTCGGCGGCCGCTTCGGCTACAAGCCGGACATAGGCGGACTCGTTTCTTTTGCCGCGGTAGGGATGGGGAGTAAGATAAGGCGAATCCGTCTCAATCAGCAGCCGATCGAGGGGCACCTTCTGCAGCACCTCTTTCGGCTGTTTGGCGTTCTTGAAGGTTATCGGCCCGCCGAAGGAAATATGGAAGTTCATATCCAGGCACAGCTTGGCAGTCTCCCAGCTTCCCGAATAGCAGTGCATGATGCCGCCTACTTCCGAAGCTTTCTCCTCCCGCAGGATTTTAACGATATCGCCATGAGCGTCCCGGTTATGAATCACTATCGGCAGCCCCAGCTTGCGGGCCAAACGGATCTGATCACGGAAGACGCGATCCTGTACATCTTTGGGAGAAGTATCCCAATAATAATCAAGTCCGATCTCTCCTATAGCGACTACTTTCTCATGACGGCATAGCGATTCGAGCCAATCGAGGTCCTCGGGCCGCATATCTTTGGCATCCTGGGGATGCCAGCCTACAGTGGAATAAATAAAATCATATTGTTCCGCGAGCTTAAGGGAAGTAGGGATCGTTTCCCGATTAAAACCCACATTGACTATTCTTGTAACTCCTTGCTCTACCGCTCTGGCTATGACGGCTTCGCGGTCTTCGTCAAATTTCTCATCATTCAGATGCGCATGAGTATCTGTCAGCATGTTCTGCTCCTTTCCAAAACCATTACCGATCTGCATCCAGCAGCCTGCGCAGAGTTTCGGGCATATCGTCCAGCGCAACAATTTCAGCCGGATAATAAAGTTGATTCTGGCCCCGGCGGATGCCGCTGATGGAACGAACGATCTCAGACCGGGTCGATATTTCGTTTAATTGTTTGCGCTCATCCAATAACAAAATAGGCAGCTTCTCATCCAATTCGCCGGGTCGGTACACATCATAAGGCAAATCGAGCGGAAAATCAATTTCGACATAATATTCGGATTTCCACCCCCGGCGGTTCATCCAAAGCCTCAGCTCTTCAGCCAGCGCTTCGTCCTCTTTCTCAATCGGAACATGCTTAAACAGCCTGCGGTGAATAAATCGGGCGCACAGGTCGGCAAGTACCCCATCTTCTTCCTCCATCCAATACATGAACACCGTCTGCATCAGCGCTTCATCCAAATAAAAATAATCATTCACTGATAACTTTTGATCAAAAAGCGCCTGTATCGGTTTCACCATAAAGCGAAACGGGTATCTATCTTCGTATAAAGCTTTAGCACGCATAAAGATTTTATCCAATAAAATTTCCGCGCTGCGGGTTACGGGATGGAAATAAACCTGCCAGTGCATCTGATACCTGGACATTAAATAATCCTCTACGGCATGCATGCCGCTGTCTTTGACAACGACATGCCCCTTATAGGGCCGCATCATTCTAAGAATGCGCTCCATGTCGAAAGTACCGTAATTAACACCTGTATAATAAGCATCTCTCAGTAAATAGTCCATCCGGTCCGCATCCAATTGGCTGGATACTAAGCTGACGACTATTTCCTTAGGATAAGATTTGGCAATCACCGCAGCTACCTGCTCGGGAAAACTGGGATCGATCCGGCGCAAAACTTCATTAACCTCGGTATCTCCTAAAATCATTCGACAAGTCCAATCCTCATGATTCGTCTTGAATGTTTTCTCGATGGAATGGGAGAAGGGCCCGTGTCCCAAATCATGAAGCAAGGCGGCACAAAGACAGAGCAACCGCTCTTCCCGCGGCCAATCCGGATAATGGTTTCGCTCGAACAAGGAAATGATTTTGCGGGTTATTTCGTAGACTCCAAGAGAATGGGAGAACCGGCTGTGTTCCGCTCCATGAAAGGTTACATAGGAGGTACCTAATTGACGGATGCGGCGCAGCCTTTGAAACTCTTTTGTGTTGATTAAGTGCCAGATAGTCTCGTCTTGAACATAAACATATTTGTGGACTGGATCTTTGAACACTTTCTCTTCCATCATAAGTCAGTTCCTCCTTTTAATCTCTTAAATTCATTAGTTTTCTAGACATTAATTCGACAAAATATCGAAGGAATTTGTCGAAAAATATATGGATGATTTCCCAATATAAAAGGTTTAGAGGAAAAGTTTCTCTTCCCTGCTATTCCAAAATATAGTATAAATATACAAGATTCATGACTGAAAAATCCAGTTTGCACCTTAAAATATCGCGTAAACGCTGGGTTAGAGACAAAAACCAACTGTCTATCTATCTTTTTCCTGTAAATGGATAGGCAAGGGAAATGATTTGTGTTGACTATTATGGGAAGAGTTGGTATTATAATAAAGTAAAATATTGTCGAATAATGACGATTAATATATTGAAGAGGTGAAGTTTTCATTATGTTGAAATCTACCGGAATTGTAAGGAAAGTTGATGAATTGGGACGCGTTGTTATTCCTATAGAACTTCGCCGTACTCTAGGAATCGGGGAAAAAGACGCCTTGGAAATCTATGTAGATGGCGAAAGAATCATGTTGAAGAAATATGAGCCTGCCTGCATCTTTTGCGGCAATGCAGAAGACGTGACTTACTTCAAAGGAAAAATAGTTTGTCAGAATTGTGTCACTGAAATGCCCGCACCTGTGACAAAATAATAATAATGGTGTATAATGGGTATAATCGATAATTTGTTAATTCTAACCTTTTTCATATCTCCTCTAATCCCTAAGTATGGAAGCATTATTTTTCCGCCTGCTACTTAGGGATCTTTTTTTGTTCAAGGAGAGTTTTTAGTTGTGTTTCTACTATTATAATAACTGATTGTATACTTCCCTCTTCGGCACTCCCCGATCTTGCGCGGCTCTTTTGATCGCTTGCTTGCGATCTTCCCCTTGGCGAATATAGAACTCCACATGGTCCTCCAGAGTCAGCTCCTGCCACCAGGCTTCTCGGTCGTCAGCCTCTGCTTCTCCCGCACCGACCACGATACAATATTCTCCCAACGGTTCCACTTCATCGAGATGCTGCAGGCAATCATCCAACCGCCCTCTAACGACTTCCTCATATTTCTTGGTTAATTCCCTTACCAAAGCGACCTCCCGGTTTCCCCAGGCCTCGCGTATTTCTTTAAGGGTTTTGACAATCCGATGAGGGGATTCATAGAAGATGACGGTCGCCTGGACGTCTTTCCATAAACTCAGTTCTTTAGCCATCCCCTTCTTATCCCTTGGAAGGAATCCAACGAAGACGAATTTATCGGTCGGCAGACCGGAAATGATTAAGGCCGACAACGCGGCATTAGCACCCGGAATTGGAACTACGGGTATACTATGCTCCACAGCAGCACGAACCAGATCGTAACCGGGATCGGAAATGGCCGGCAGCCCCGCATCGGAGACCAATGCCACGGATTCCCCCGCCTCCATCCTGCGGATTAGCTCCGCTCCACTCGCTTCTTTATTATGTTCATGATAACTGACCAGACGGTTGGAGATTTCCAGATGGGACAGCAGCTTGCGCGTCTGCCTCGTATCTTCGGCCGCGATCCAATCGGCTTCTTTCAATACTCGTACCGCCCTGTAGGTGATATCCTCCAGGTTTCCAATCGGTGTCGCCACCAAATATAGCGTTCCCGTGTTTCCCGCATTTCGAAAGCTTTGCTGAATGTTCATCTTTCCCCTCCTTCCTTTCCTTCTTCGGACGACAGGCTATCCCTATTGCCATAATAGATTTCCATGAGCTCCTCGCAATATTCATGATTATTCTTATAGACAATAAGCGGAGGAAGCAGCTTCACTTCCGGCTTGCCGTCGCGAATCGCTTCAATTAGCACCATGTTACTTTCTTCCCCTTGCCGGGGATGAACAAAACGGATACGCTTCGCTTCCAGCCTGTACTTACTTAACGCATGCAAAATCTCCACCAGTCGGGAGGGACGGTGAACCATCGCTACTTTGCCCCCTGTTCGGACCAGTCTGCTGCAAGCGGCTGCTACATCATCCAGAGTGCAGAAGATTTCATGCCGTGCCGCCGCAACATGGGGGTTTAGGTTCTGATCCCCGGTTCTGGCTTTCATATAAGGAGGATTGACCGTTACCAAATCAAACTTCCCATAGCCCAATGTCTCATGAATGGTCCTCAAATCGCCCTGCATGATGCGGACCTGTTCTTCCAGACCATTAAGACGCACGTTCCGGTCCGCCATATCGGCAAGCCGCTCCTGAATTTCTACCCCCCATATATTAGCCTTGGTACGGGTTGTCAGCAGCAGTGGAATAACTCCATTTCCTGTGCATAAATCCATGATTTTGCCTCGTGGCGGTACCGTACAAAAGCGAGACAACAAAACAGCGTCCATCGAAAAGCTGAAGACCTCGCCACTTTGAATGATGTGCAAATCATTCGTCAATAAATCATCAACCCGTTCGTGTTCCTGGAGTTTTACCGGAATCGATTCCATGATATTTCCCTCACAACTTTAATCTGAAAATAATATGGTAACTTTTCATGCCAATCCGAAAGATCTTTACTTTATGATTTAGTAAATTTAACTTTCGGATGTGGTAAAAAACCGCAGAGACTTATATCTCTGCGGTAGAATCATTTATTCAAAAAAGATAAGCAGAACAAGCAATCTCCCTCATTACGAAGATGCCCGTAATAAACATTACATATATGAAAGCCTTCATAGTATAGTCTGGCCAGGTTATCGTAGCCTTCTCCTATGACCGGCGTTTCTTTCCCTTCTTGATGTTTGACTTCGCCAGAGGTGTCCTTCTTCAATAATTTCCTGAGCTGTTGGTTCTCGTTCGTCAAACGGTGATTTTCCTCCATGACAAGGACAAGCTGTTGTTTCAAGGAATTGAGGTCGGCAAGATTTGCGCTCATCCGTTCTTCCATTTGTTCTATCTGTAAAAATAGTTCTTTTTTGTCCACGGTTTCACCCCGACGTTAAAATCCGCTATTCCTGTTCGACAACATCTTCCGAAGGAAGATCCAGAATTCTGTTCTGTTCGAACAATTGAACTTTAATCATCTTTTCATTAGCCTTAATGCTTAATACTTTGCCGGTACCATATGAGGTCATTACAATTTTGCCTATCTTGGGAAGCTCATCCTTCACACTTTCATAATTATCATGCTCATACTTGAGGCAGCACATCAATCTTCCGCATAGTCCGGAAATCTTGGTAGGATTTAATGACAAATTCTGATCTTTGGCCATCTTGATGGATACCGGCTCGAAATCCCCCAGGAAAGAGGAGCAGCATAATATTCTTCCGCAAGGCCCGATTCCTCCAAGCAGCTTCGCTTCGTCCCGGACTCCAATTTGCCTAAGCTCTATCCGTGTGCGGAAGATGCTGGCCAGATCCTTGACCAACTCTCGAAAATCCACCCTACCTTCGGCCGTAAAGTAAAAAATAATTTTATTGCGATCAAATGTATATTCTACATCAACCAGCTTCATCTTCAGTTGATGGTCCTTTATCTTTTCCTGGCAGATGCCAAAAGCGTCCTTGGCCGCCAATTTATTGCCTTCCACTAATTTCGCATCGTTATCATCCGCAATGCGAATTACTTTCTTGAGCGGGAGCACGACATCATCTTCAGGCACTTCCCGTTTGCCGATGACAACTTTGCCATATTCCAATCCTCTTGCCGTATCGACTATCACATGATCATCCTTATCCACTGGCAAGTCTATAGGATCGAAATAAAATATTTTGCCCGCTTTCTTGAAGCGAACACCGACTACTGAATACAAAGCTACCCCCCCTGTAAGTCAATCATCCATTTTTCGAGCGTAAGCTGGGGATTGGCGTTAAACCTAATCCGTTTCCGGACATCAACCGCCCGCTCCATTCCTGTAATCCAAAAACCGACTTCCCGGCTGAAAGCTAACGGGGACATCCAGTCAGCCTGATCTATATAAACTATATTCTCCTTATGACCGCTGCTCAAACGCACCATATCCTTGAGCCATAACATCCACAAATCCATTAATATGTCTATATGCTCGTTGAGCTTACTCTTGAACACCTTCTGCTGTAAAGTAATCATCGCGTGAGGAAGCTTCGTCAATGATTCCTTGGCCAGCTGCAAAACCGTATTTCTCGCCTCCGCAAACCATTCCGCAGATACCAGCTCCCTCGCCGCATGCACTCCGGCCGCCAGATGAACCGCAGGCGAAACCAGTATCGGCGAGAGTCCTTCTTCTATTAGAATAGAAGACATCTCCAGCGGGCTCGCCGGAACGAAAGAAATCCATTGCGCCCGGGATTGAATGGTGGGCAGCAAGGCATGTCCATTTTCCGTTATCAGGACTGCAATGATGTCCGTAAGGGGCTCCTCCAGAAACTTCAGCAAGCTGTTGGCAGCCTGAACCGTCATCCGGTCCGCTTCATTCAGGACATAAATTTTCGTCTGGGAAGCGGTGGCACGATAGGCAAACTCTTTCTGAAGCTCACGAATTTGATCTATCTTAATCGAGGCGCCGTCGGGCTCGATCCATACCACATCCGGATGGTTGTTATGATCTACCTTACGGCAGTTTAGGCAATGGCCGCAGCTATCGTCAACTAATTCGCTGCAGTAGAGCGCTTTGGCCAATTCCTTGGCCATCTCCCTGCGGCCCGAACCTGAAGGGCCACTGAATATATAAGCATGGGATAGCCGTCCCGACCGCAAACCGTTCTGCAGAATTCTCTTCGCTTGAGCCTGTCCGGCTATCGCTTGAAAGGACATAGCTCCCCCTCATTTCAATAGAGGAGATTGATAAGCATGCCGCGAATTTCTCCCACTTTACTCAACAGCTCAATTTTACCGTTCTCCTGCTGCAGCAGCTCATCCGCCATGGACAAGAGAACGGCGTCAATCTCCTCTAGCAATTTATAACGTTTGGCCCGCCCGCGGCGGTCCCAGCCCTTCGTCTCTTTAAGATGGACTCCGCGCCGGGCAGTCTCCTCCAGAAACTTCTTGACCAGCAGTTTGTACTGCCGAAGCTCCCTTAGTGTCAAGGATTTCGCAAGACGTTCGCCCTGCAGATGAATTTGGTCCAGAATTCGCTGCAATTCGTCCGCGGTTACCTGCTGATCATGCCTCCGCATGAATTCTGAGAAAGGCTTCGGCTGAATCTGCTGGTTTAAAGAATTGTCCAGCGGCTTGATATCTTTGGCAAGGGGCCGCAAGCCCGGTATTATCTTCATGCCTGTAGACCTGCCTTCATCGCGGACAATGGCGCCGCTTAATAATGTTCAAACCGTTCCACTTGAAGGACGAAGACGGCGGCTCCGCCCACTTGTACCTCAACGGGAAAAGGTATATACGAATCCGTCGAACCTCCCATAGGAGACACGGGAGTAACCAGTTGATCACGGACTTTACAGTTGGCTTTAATGACTTGCATCACTTCAGGGATTCGGTCATCCTCAATACCGATCATGAAAGTGGTGTTGCCTGCTTTAAGGAATCCCCCCGTACTGGCCAACTTGGTTGCGCGGAAGCCTTCCTTGACCAGCGCGTTGGACAGCCGGTTGCTGTCTTTGTCCTGCACAACGGCAATAACAAGTTTCATAGATATCCCTCCCTATTATTATACCCTAACTTGTGAGTCGGGGTGTACAAGCTTTTCAAAATCTTCTGCAATTTCGTCCGCAATCTCCTGGACCGTCCGATCCGCCCGAATCAAGCGAACCCGGTGCCGTTCCTGTTCGGCGATGGTCAGGAAGCCTTCTCTTACCTTTTGATGGTAATCATCGCCTTTAAGTTCGATGCGGTCCAAGCCTTCGCCATTGAAAGCTTGGCTTCTCTCCAGCAATCTCCTTCTGCTGATCTCTACCGGAACATCCAGCATGTAGGTTCTCGCAGGCTGCAGGCCCGCACTGGCAAAACGGCTTACGGCCAGGACAGTCTGTAAGTCAAGACCAAGCCCATAGGCCTGGTAAGCAACACTTGCATCAATATACCGGTCGCACAATACGATCCGGTTTTGTTCCAGGGCCGGGATGATTTTCTCATGTACATGCTGAGCCCGTGAGGCTGCATATAGGAGCACTTCCGTTTGATCAACCATCTCTTGATGATCAGGAGAAAGCAAGATTCGGCGAATTTCATCGCTTATCGGTGTACCGCCCGGCTCGCGTGTGACCAGCACATCCAAGCCTTGCTTAATTAAACGATCAGCCAGCAATTGGAGCTGAGTCGACTTGCCTGACCCGTCCGGGCCCTCGAAGGTGACAAAAATTCCTTTCACAAAATTCCTCCCGAAGAATGACTATACCTAGATGTATCGTCAGTTTTTTAAGCGAATGTATTTATCATCATTTGAACATATTAGGATTGGAACTCTTCGCTCGGCTTCTCCTGCTAAACCTTCCAAGACTCAAAAACCGATGGCCCTCCCCCTGAAAGTGGGTTCTTATATAACATATGCAGGCGCGCGCCCAGAGGTTAATCAGGATTCAGTACCTGAAGTGTAGCTAATGAGCGATCCATTGTTCCCTGAAACCTTGCCCCGGTATTGGCCAGGACAGCAAGGTAAGCTGCCGCTTCCTTCGTAACAGGCTCACCCGGATACAGAACAGGAATGCCTGGCGGATACGGTATGACCATCTCAGCCGAACGGTACCCCACTGCGTTGTCCAAGGGAACCGTCTGTACACAATCATCAAGGCGGGAAAGATCGATGTCGAAAGGAATAGGAAGAGATACATGCGGCATTGAAGCGGTTGTAATCTTATTCGTCAAAGCATCATGCTTTTCCTTCTCATGAAGCCCGAATTTGTCGTTAATATCCGTTAGAGCGGATAGTAATTTTTCCGTGTCCGCCAGGCTGGAAGCAAGGCTGAATAGCAAGAGCACATGACGGGGATCCGCCATTTCAATCATACAGCCTCTAATCTCCAATTCTCGCTGTAACTCAAATCCGTTCAAGGTTCCCGTTCGATCCCTTAAAATAACTTTAAACGGATCCCTGGCATCATAAGCCCCATTCCCCTCAAGCTTCACCACCTGAAAAGCATCCAATGACGCCGCTTTATCACGAAATGTTCCGACACTCTCAAGTCCGCGCTCAAACAACCGGCTGCCTTCTTGCTGAAGCATGCTCCGGCATAGATCCAGGGACGCCATAATCGGATAAGAAGGACTCGAGGTCTGCAGCATGGACAGCCTGGAGGCTATCTTATGAACGTCGACTAAGTTGCCACGAACATGCAGCATCGCACCCATAGTCAGAGCGGTTAGCATTTTATGAGCCGATTGGACGACCACATCCGCACCTGCGGACAAAGCCGATTCAGGAAATGCCGGATGAAAGCCAAAATGAGCCCCATGGGCTTCATCAACAAGAAGCGGAATGCCCCGGGAATGAACGAGATCAGCTATAGGCTTTAAGTTTATTGCCATTCCGTAATAATTAGGGTTAGTGAGTAAAACTCCCTTAGCCTGAGGATACCGATCCAGTGCCTCGGCCAGATCCTTGCTGCCGACACTCGTGGCCAGTCCGGTTTCCGGATCCAACCACGGAGTCACAAAAACCGCCCTGGCACCCGCAAGCATCAAGCCATGGATAACCGACTTATGAACATTCCGCTGCACAATCAGTACATCCCCGCGGCCGCAGACTGCCGTAATCATGGCCAAATTCCCCGCCGTGCTGCCATTTACCAGAAAATACGTCCGGTCCGCGCCAAAGCAATCTGCCGCAAGCTCTTGAGCCTCCTTGATGACTCCTTCCGGCTGATGAAGATCATCCAATCCGGTGATTTCCGTAAAATCTATAGACATAATCTGTTCCAACATGCCCTTGTTCTTGGCAGAAAGGGCGGAACCCCCCTTATGTCCCGGAACATGAAAGCTCGAACGTCTTTGAAAATGATATTCTAATAATGTTTCATATAATGGAGCGCGTATGTATCTATCATGAATCACCCTGATGATCCTCCATATGGCTTTGATCTTTGTTCCTTAGTCCAGAAGCCCAGGGCTTTCCTCCTATGTTTAAGAAAAAAGGAGAATAAGCCAGTCACTTATTCTCCCCTTACTATATGAAAAAAAGCTTTATTAATAAAGCTTTTTTTGCAGTTAGCCAAAATTATGCATCCTTAGGGTACCAGATCTGTCTGAGCTGATGAATAAAAAATGGATATTTTTCGTCCTGCACATCCGTATGGACTATCTCCTCTTCGCAAGCGGCACATATAAATTGCGAAATAATGTGAATGCCGTCCTCTCTCTGCTGCCCGCATATGATGCATATAGTCTGACTTATTTCTTCAGTCGGTCTGGCTGCCTCCATCCTCCCCACCCCGCTTTTGAATTTCCTATTAGTATTTCCCAAATAGAAAACTATTAAACTCCCCGCCGCTATTTTTATCTTTTATTTATATTATGTAAGCTGATGACCGATGGTGTCTGTACGCTTTAATGCGAACAAGTCTTTTTCTTTAGGCGTACTTCCAATATACTAATGATAGGTCTATACATACAATCGGAGGCAAATATGAACAGGGGACTATCTGAAAAGGCTACGATATATAATTATACCTTGCTTAAAAAATGCGGGTATGGAAAATTGCCCTCTTCAATCTATATAACCATATTGTTATTATGGGGGGCGGGCTGTTTCCTTTGGCATTACAGCGGTGCTCTTGGGCTGCTGCTGGCTTTACCGGCTGTTCATGGTTTGTATTATGTGCTTATCCGCCTGATCAAGCGATTTACTCCCTGGTCAGCGGACTTTTCCTGGTTATGGACGAAGAACCTGCCTTGGAACGGATATCTGCCGGAAGGATATATCCGTAATCGCTTCTTACTCTCCATTCACATGCACCTGTTGCTTACTGGGGCCGCTATTATTGGAGCAGCCTACATCTGGGTTCCCGTCCCGGTATTTGCCACATTTATGTTTGTACATATTTGGACTCTGCTCCCGAGACTATGGATTCTGCAACAACTGAAGCAGGTTCACCCCCACGGGCTGATTAAAATAACCGCTGATGAATTATTGCTCTATTCAACCTGATACGGGAAATCCTTTAAAGGATTTCGTTGCATTGATGTCTTATCGACATCGTACCGGAGTTTAAGGACAAAATAAAAAAGCCTCGCCGGCATATGCCCGCAAGGCTTGGTTCTCATAAAAAATTCCGCATACTCTCCTTCGGGAGAGATGACGTTAAATTCAGGCAAAAAAAAACCGCTTGGCAACGTCCTCCCGCACCGGCTGAAAATGCTTCTCGAATCACTTCGAGGTCGGCATCGGAATTTACCGCTTAAGCCGGGCCAGCTTCT
>NZ_JBQCLK010000040.1:0-66466 GCF_051966115.1 Paenibacillus sp. SAFN-117 | reverse complement strand
GCCATTAGCTCAGTCGGTAGAGCACCTGACTTTTAATCAGGGTGTCGGAGGTTCGAGTCCTCCATGGCTCACCATTTGATATGCGCGTGTGGCGGAATTGGCAGACGCACTAGACTTAGGATCTAGCGGGAGACCGTGGGGGTTCAAGTCCCTCCACGCGCATTCAAATAAACACTTGACTTTTCTAAGAAAACTTGTTATATTAGAATGCGTGATTGAAAATGCGGACGTGGCTCAGTGGTAGAGCATCGCCTTGCCAAGGCGAGGGTCGCGGGTTCGAATCCCGTCGTCCGCTCCAATAAGTGCCCTTAGCTCAGCTGGATAGAGCGTTTGACTACGAATCAAAAGGTCGGGAGTTCGAATCTCTCAGGGCACGCCACTTTCTTCATGCGGCGATATAACATCTTCGGGACGTAGCTCAGCTTGGTAGAGCACCTGGTTTGGGACCAGGGGGTCGCATGTTCAAATCGTGTCGTCCCGATATTTATGTCATGACTCCCACAACAAGACTCATCATTGTGGGTTATCATGCGGGTGTAGTTCAATGGTAGAACTCCAGCCTTCCAAGCTGGTAGCGTGGGTTCGATTCCCATCACCCGCTTCCAAAGATAACGAAGTGAACCTTGCTTAGATAGCAAGGTTTTTTTATTTAATTGGAAGCTGCTTGTTCCATACCGAGACAAAGCGAAGTTCAGATTCCGCAATGTTTAAAACTCCTTATCCGATAAGGAGTTTTTTATTTTTAATTGACCTGTTGCGACAGATCGTTATTTTTTTCCTGAATTATTTTATTGTCAAATGTCGCTCCTTATAATATAATCGAACCTGTATATACATGTTTGATTTAATTCGATCATTATATTGTCATTTTATTATATTTTTAAGGAAAATCATGTATATACATGATTTCATTTCGATGAATACTTAGCACGATTAACTAAAGGATGGATTGCATTGCATTTAAACAAGAGGCCGGAGAGCGCCTGGTGGAAGAAAAGTACGATTTATCAAATTTATCCGAAAAGCTTTATGGACTCCAACGGAGACGGAATTGGCGACATCAACGGTATTATTCAGAAGTTGGATTACTTCGTCAAATTGGGAATCGACGTCATTTGGTTAACTCCGATCTATGAATCCCCCCAAAGGGATAATGGGTATGATATAAGCAATTATCACCGTATTGACGAGAAATATGGGACGATGGAGGACTTCGAACATTTAGTTCAAGAGGCTCGCCGGAGAAACATTAAAATCATTATGGATATTGTAGTCAATCATACTTCAACAGAGCATGAATGGTTTAAGCAGTCTCGTCAATCGGAAAACAATCCGTATAGAAATTACTATATATGGAAGAAGACAGAGGATGGTAAAGAACCGAACAACTGGCAGTCTAAATTTGGAGGATCTGCTTGGAAATTCGATCCACAAACGGGCGCCTATTATTTGCATCTGTTTGATGAGACACAAGCGGACTTAAACTGGGAGAATGATGAGGTCAGACAGAAGGTCTACGATATCATGCACTTTTGGCTTCAAAAAGGGGTAGAAGGGTTCAGACTCGACGTCATTAATCTTATCTCGAAGGATCGAAGGTTTCCGGACGATGATTCCGGGGACGGAAGGAAGTATTATACGGACGGCCCCAGAGTGCATGAATGGATGCATGAGATGAATCGGGAAGTATTCTCCAAGTACAAGATGATCACGGTTGGAGAAATGTCATCGACTACCATAGACCACTGTATTAAATATACGAACCCCGAGCGTCAAGAGCTGAATATGGTATTCAATTTTCATCATTTGAAAGTCGATTATCCGAATGGAGAGAAGTGGGAGCTTGGAGACTTCGATCTCGTAGCCCTAAAGCAGGTTCTGTCGGACTGGCAGGTGGAGATGCATAAGGGCGGCGGCTGGAATGCGTTGTTCTGGTGCAACCATGATCAGCCCAGAATTGTAGGACGGTATGCCGATGACGGCGAGTATCATAAACAATCGGCCAAAATGCTCGCGACGACGATCCATATGATGCAAGGAACTCCTTTTATCTATCAGGGAGAGGAAATCGGGATGATTGATCCGAAATTTGACGATATAAACGATTATCGCGATGTGGAAACCCTAAACATGTATGAATTAATGAAGAGCGCCGGCAAGGACGAGCCGCAAATCATGGAGATCATCAAGAAAAGGTCGCGCGATAATTCACGAACTCCTATGCAGTGGAATGCATCCGTAAATTCGGGGTTTACAACAGGCACTCCATGGATCAAGACAGCTTCAAGCTACAAAAGAATTAATGTAGAAGCTGCACTGGAGGATGAGGACTCGGTCTTCTACCATTATCGGAAGCTGATCGACCTCCGCAAGAAGTATGACATTATCATTGATGGCGACTACCGGCTCATTCTGAAGGAAGATCCGCATATTTTTGCCTATATTCGGTCGGCCCCTGGAGAGAAATTGCTTGTGATCAATAATTTTGCCAATAAACGTTCGAGCTTCGAGCTGCCGGCAGATCTTGATTTAGATGGTTATAGAAGCGAAATATTAATTTCGAACTATGAGGATTCTTCAATGGATTATCGAAGGTTAAATTTACGCCCCTATGAATCAATTGTTTATCATTTGAAAACCTATGACAAGTTCGAGGAGGCGCCATGAACAAAAAGTATATGATGATATATCGCGATGTCATCGGAAAAATCGAGAAGGGAGAATACGAAGCGAATACCTTTCTTCCTTCGGAGAATGAGCTTGTCCTTCAATATGATACATCGCGGGAGACGGTACGTAAGGCGCTCAATCTTTTATCCCAAAACGGCTACATTCAGAAGATCCGCGGCAAGGGCTCCATCGTACTGGAGATCAAACGATTTAACTTCCCTATCTCAGGCTTGGTCAGCTTTAAGGAATTGTCCAAGCAGCTCGGAAGGTCATCCAAAACCGTCGTGGAGAAGTTAAAAATCATTAAGCCGGACCTGTTCCTTGCCACCCAGTTAGAAACAGACGAAGAGGATGAAGTATGGGAGGTTGTCCGGGTAAGGCATATCGGCGACGAAAGAATCATTCTGGACAAAGATTACTTCAAGAAGAAATGTGTGCCGGATCTGACTATCAAGATCTGTGAAGAATCGATATACGAATATATTGAGAAAACGCTCTGCCTGGAAATCGGATATGCAAAAAAGGTGATATCCGTTCAGGAAGCTACGGAAGAAGATAAACAATATTTGGACTTGCATCACTACAACATGGTGGTCGTAGTACAGAACTATGTTTATTTAAATGATACGACTCTGTTCCAATATACGGAATCGAGGCATACGCCGGATAAATTCAAATTTGTAGATTTCGCCAGAAGGAATTATTAGAAGTAGACGAGCCGACGAGGTGATGCATGTTGAGGTTCATGAAAAAATATTATTTGGAAATATTATTTGTCCTTCCGCTTTCCATATACATTCTCGGATTTACGATAATTCCGATCTTGAAGACGATTTCGATGGGCTTCCAGGATCCGTCGACCGGAGAGTGGACACTATCCGTTTATCAGTACTTATTTAATAAGCCTAACTTCTCCAGAGCAATCTGGAACACGATCGGGATCACAGTCATCGGTTTGACGATTCAGATTACGGCGGGACTTGGCATTGCCATAATTCTGAAGCAAACCTTCAAGGGCAAGGGCATTATCCGCTCTTTGGTGCTAATGCCGATGGGTATCCCTACCCTTGTATCCGGGGTTACTCTGCTTTACGTATTCGGAACCCAAGGTTATTTGAATGAATTGCTGTATCGTCTTGGTATGATTCAAGTCCCCATCAACTGGACAAGCGGGGATTGGAAGAGTCTGTTTGTTGTAGCTTTCGCCGATACGTGGAAGGTGCTCCCTATTGTAGTGCTGCTGCTTCTGGCGGGACTGGAGTCGATTTCCAAAGAGATCTATGAGGCAAGCAGCATCGATGGGGCATCGAAATGGCAGACCTTCAGAAACGTGACTCTGCCGCTGCTCAAGCCGACGATTACGATGACGATCATTTTGCGGGCCGTCGATTCCTTCCGGATTTTTGAATTGCCGCAAATACTGGTGGGTAAAGCGGTGCCGTTCCTATCGACATACGCTTACGAAGAGTACGCTTATAACAATCTGAGCGCATCTGGAGCAGCTTCGACCATACTGCTTCTCCTTATCGTCATATTCGTCTTGTTGTACCTCAAATTTGTTGATAGAGGGGAGGGGCTGAACGTTGGCAAGTAAAAGCTGGGTTTCCAGAGCAGGGCTTTATGCGGCGGTCATCTTTATAAGTTTCCTTATGATCGCGCCCGTATATATCCTGGTGAAAATATCGTTTAGCCAGCCCGGAGAAGTACTGACGCAGCATCCGACCTTTCTGATCCATGAGGTGACTTTTAAACATTGGAAGCAAATTTTCGAATCGGGCAACCTATGGCCGCCGTTAAGAAAAAGCTTTACGGTAGCGTCTCTTACAATGATTATAGCGATTCTAATCGTGGCGCCGGCATCGTATGCCATTTCCCGAATGGGCACCAAAGCGAAGTACGGCTATATCCTTACACTTTTCTTTACGAAGATGTTCCCTATTGTAGGGATTGCCCTTCCTATTTCGGTCACTTTCCTGAAATGGAATCTGCTTGACACGGATATTGGATTGGTGTTGGCGCATCTAATCGGACAGCTGCCGTTCATGGCATGGATTCTGGTCGCCAATTTCTCTTCCATTCCGATAGAACTTGAAGAAGCGGCTTATGTCGATGGAGCCACCAGAATGCAGGCACTGATCAGGATAATTCTTCCGGTTGCCATGCAAGGAATAGCGGTAGCCGCCTTGTATGTTTGGCTTAACTCATGGAACGACTTTACTTATGCGCTGTATCTGTCGCTCTCTACGAAAACAATGCCACTTCAAATTTACTATTACGTTGAGAGAGGAGGGTTCTTCCAGCAAGCCGCTTATGCGACGATACTTGCTATTCCGGTATTCATAATCACTTTTATTTTCCAAAGATATTTGAAGTCCGATTATTTAGGGGGCGCCGTCAAAGGGTGATATATCAGCTCTTAGCGGGAAAAAATACATTATACATCATCGGAGGGGTTACTGAATGAAAAGCAATATGAGCAAGCTACTGGCTGTAGGTCTCACAACAGTTATGGTATCCGGGGTCGTCGCAGGTTGCGCCAAGAACTCGACACCTTCGTCCGAAGGATCCGGAGCATCGGGAGAGCAGCCTAAAAAGCTCACGGTGACGATGGCATTAAGTGAAGAAGAATGGGCGGTTATGAAGCAGGACATTATTCCCGCTTTCGAAAAGAAGCATAATGCGAAAATCGAAGCGCTGCAGGTAGAGGCCCAGGATGTTGTGAAAAAGCTGGAGGCCATGAAGCAGGCTAACAAGATGGAAATCGACTTAATTGCCCAAGACGTGAATAATACATCGCTTCTTGTTTCCAAAGGGCTCGTGGAAGACTTGTCCGCTTATAAGGACAAAATTCCCGGTGAAGCGATCGAAGGATTGGTGACAGCGGGAGAATTTGATGGTAAAACTTACTTCCTGCCCTATAGACCAAACGTTGAAATCAATTATTATAACGAAAACAAATTCCAGCAGTATGGGCTAGAGGCGCCTAAAACCTGGGACGAGCTTCTTCATGTTGCAAAGACGTTGAAAGAGAAGGAGCAGCTCGGAAGAGTCGCCTTGAAAATCAAACTGACCGGCGATGTGATAGAAATCGTCGAATTTATTCGTCAAGCCGGTGGAGATCCGCTTGTATTAAATGACGAAGGAACGATTAAGGCCTATACTTACCTGCAGGAGCTGTGGCCTTATCTATCCGAAGATACGTTAAAAGCAAGCTTCAGCTCGACAAACAGCTTCCTGGCAAGCGAATCCGTATACTATGCGCCTAACTGGCCGTTTGGCGTGAATATTATCGTTAAAGACGGCGGCAAGACCGAGATTAAAGCGAATGCCGGCTTCAGCGGCCCCGAAGGCGCAGTTAAAACGTTGGGCGGAGAAGTAATGGGGATTCCGGTCGGATCGTCTAACAAAGAGCTGGCGCTGGAATTTATGGAATATTTAATGTCCAAAGAAGTTCAAGAGCAATTGATTACGAAGTTGGGTTGGCCTTCCTTTAGAAGCGATGTTTACGGCGAGGTAGAGGATTGGCAGAAGCCGTATTTCGAAGCGGTTCAAGAGGGCTTGAAAGTGGCCAAGCCGCTGCCTAACGTTCCTTATTGGGCGGATGTGAACAAGGCGATCAACGAATCGCTGAGTGAAGTCGTTACTGATAAGAAGGATGTTAAAGAAACTTTGGACAAATACGCCGAAATCATTCAAAAAGCGAAAAGCGAACACGAATAAGCAAAACATATTGACGTTGGAAAGAGACACCCGGGGGTGTCTCTTTCATATGTGCGAAACAGAAGGATCCTTGGAACTTTTCACTAAATCTATAAAGATGTATATTCATTCTGGATTTTTATGATAAAATAAATGAATGTGAAGAAATGTTCGCGGTTGAGAAAGCTCCTTAAGGTTATGACAAAAATGAGGTGAATTGGATGTCGGAAAGTACGAATGCACTAGCCAAGAACCAACCTAGCAGTTTACTTCGCAGAGATGTCCGCTTTCTAGGAAATATACTAGGCGATGTATTAGTGCATCAGGGCGGGAATGAGCTGCTTGAAATCGTTGAGAAGATCAGAGAGATGAGCAAGACATTGCGAACGCAATTTGATCGGGAGGTTTACAACGAAATTAAAGAAACGATCAAATCGTTCGATCCGGATATTCGCCACCAGGTCATCCGGGCGTTCGCCATTTATTTCCAATTAGTCAATATTGCCGAGCAAAATCACCGGATTCGCCGCAAGAAGGATTATGAGCGTTCTGCGGGAGAGTCTATCCAGCCGGGATCGATCGAAAGCGCGGTTAAAGAGCTTAAAGAAAGGAATCTGGCCGTAGACGACGTACTGGAAATTATGGGCCGTATCTCTTTGGAGCTGGTGATCACTGCCCATCCTACGGAGGCTACACGAAGAGCCGTATTGGATATTCACCGCCGGATTTCCGACGATGTAATGGAACTGGATAATCCCATGCTTACCGTACGGGAGCGGGAGCAGCTTCGCGACAGATTGTTGGCCGAAGTGTTGACTTTATGGCAAACCGATGAGCTTCGCGACCGGAAGCCGACGGTTCTGGATGAAGTGAGCAATGGATTATATTATTTCGACGAAACTTTGTTCGATGTGCTTCCGAATGTGTATGCAGAAGTGGAGCGCTGCCTGGAGAAATACTACCCGGGTGAAAATTGGCATGTCCCTAATTTTCTAAGATTTGGCTCCTGGATAGGTGGCGACCGAGATGGTAACCCATCGGTTAAGGCGAACGTAACGTGGCAAACTTTACTTATGCACCGTGAAGTAGCCCTGGCCAAATATGAAGAGGCGCTGCGTACGATGGCCAGTCATATGACCTTCAGCAAAAATATCGTCAGCGTTACGGATGAATTGCTGCAATCGATCGAGGAGGACCGTTCCCTCGTACAATTAAAGAAGGAAGAACCTTGGCGCAATGAGAAAGAGCCTTATCGGGTTAAACTGACCTATATGCTGGAGAAGATCCACAATACGGGCAGCCGTAATTCGGAAGAGGAAGGTAAATATTCGTCACCGAAGCAGTTTATCCAGGATCTGGAGATCATTGAGCGGAGCCTGAGGAATCATTATGCGGACTTTGTAGCGGATCATTACTTGCTGAAGCTGATCAGACAAGTGGAGCTATTCGGTTTCCATATGGCGAAGCTGGATATTCGACAGCACAGCAGAGAACACGAATCCGCGATGACCGAGGTTCTTGCACGCATGGGTATAGTCTCCAACTACTCAGAATTAGATGAAGCCGCGAAGGTTGAGCTTCTCACCGGAGTGTTGAATGATCCCAGGCTGATTACTTCTCCTTACATGGATTATTCCGAGTCTACCCAGGAATGTTTGGACGTGTTTAAGACGGTCAAAGAAGCACAGCTTCTCTTCGGCCAGGATTGCATCTCCAGCTACCTGATCAGTATGACGGAATCGGCCAGTGATTTGTTGGAAGTTATGGTATTCAGCAAGGAAGTCGGATTATATCGTCGTGAGAAGGACGGCAAGGTTCTGTGCACACTGCAGCCGGTTCCGTTGTTTGAAACGGTGGACGATTTGCACGCGGCTCCGGAAATCATGCGAACACTGTTCGAAATTCCGGCTTACCGGGCCAGCTTGGACGACTTGAACCCGCTCCAGGAAATCATGCTAGGATATTCCGACAGCAATAAAGATGGCGGAGTATTAACCGCTAATTGGGAGCTTCGTTCTGCTCTGGAGAACATCACCGAGATGGCTAACCAATTTGATATCAAATTGAAGTTCTTCCATGGCCGGGGTGGAGCTCTGGGCCGGGGCGGAATGCCGCTGTACCGGAGTGTTATGGCTCAGCCGCCTCAGACGCTGGGCGCCGGTGTCAAGATTACGGAGCAGGGAGAAGTTCTCTCCCAGAGATATTCCGTTAAAGGCATTGCCTACCGGAGTCTGGAGCAGGCAACCTCTGCTTTAATTAAAGTAGGAATGTACGCCAAGCTTTCACAGAATGAGGCTTGCGCCTCCGAGTGGGAAGAGATTATGGAGCAGATTTCGCAAGCTTCCCTGAACAAGTATCAGGACCTGGTCTTCAGGGACAAGGACTTCCTGACCTTCTTCAGAGAGTCTACCCCGCTTAAGGAGATTGGGGAATTGAACATCGGTTCGCGCCCATCGAAGAGAAGCAACAGTGACCGGTTCGAAGATTTGCGGGCAATTCCATGGGTATTCGCATGGACACAATGCCGTTATTTATTCCCTGCGTGGTATGCTTCGGGAACCGGCTTGCAGAGCTTCTATAACGACAAACCCGAGAATCTGGCCACGCTTCGGGAGATGTATCAGAAATGGCCGTTCTTCCGCACGACCATCGATAATTTGCAGATGGCACTAGCCAAAGCCGATTTGAATATTGCTAAGGAATATGGAAGAATGGTGAAGGATCCGTCCATCGCCGAGCGTATTTATGAACTAATTCGGGAAGAATATGAATTAACATCGAAGATTCTTCTGCTTATAACCGGGCAGCAAGAAATTATGGATAATGACCCTAACCTCCAAGAGTCTATTCGCCTGAGGAATCCTTATGTCGATCCTCTAAGCTATATGCAGGTAGAACTGCTTACAGAGTTAAGGGCAATTCGGGAGAAACAGGAAGACGACCCAACGCTGCTGCGTGAAGTGCTTCTGACCATTAACGGAATTGCCGCAGGAATGCGCAATACGGGTTAAGACCGGGCACTGGTCTCATCTAGAAACCCTTTTTTACAGTGGAGTCGGGAGCCTTCGGGTGCCCGACTTTTTATTTTGCTTTTTTGGATAAATTCGATTACGATACTAGTTGAAGTGTTTATAAGGATCCTTGCCTTGCCAATAGGATAGAGTCACATGATGAAGACCATTCTTGTCATCCTTGGGAATGGAGCGGGTCGGGCAAAGATGCTGTTATGCAATTAAGCTGCGTTCATATTGAGGCGCCGCTTGCTGGGGGAATGGCAGTGAATTATGTGGAAACGCGACTAGCTGAGCTGTCCCGCAATGGAGACCGCAAAGCATTCGCGGAGTTAGTGGACCTATATAAAGATAGAATTTATCATCTGGCCTATCGCATGCTTAGCCAAGCCCATGCCGCTGAGGATATTGTTCAGGAGACTTTTCTGCGCGTATATAAAAATTTGCACCGGTATGATGAAAAACAGAAGTTTTCCACCTGGATTTACCGGATTGCCACCAACTTATGTATTGACCAACTGCGCAAGCGCAAAGCAAATTACTCTTTAGATGCGGAAATGCCGGACGGGGAAGGCGCTGATTGGTATTCAATGCTGCCTAGTGATGATGTTTCACCGGAAGGGCAGATTCTTCTGTCCGAAACTCAGCAGCAAATTCGTTCAGCCATCGACATGCTGCCGGAAAAATATAAATCGGTTGTAATCCTCCGTTATTTGCACGATCTGTCGCTGCAGGAAATCGGGGAAGTGTTGGATATGCCTGTAACGACCGTAAAGACAAGGGTACATCGGGGACGTGAATATTTACGTAAAAGATTGTCACCGGAATTTGGCGATTAAAAAATGAAACATTCTGTAGTTTGTTTCGTATGGTAATAAACAATGGAGGAAAGGGGCAGTTCAATATGGATTGCAAGGGAGCCCTCCGATGGATTCACGACTATTTGGATGGGAATCTAGACAGGGCTGAGTCGCTTGAGTTGAAAGAGCATCTTATAGCATGCCCTGACTGCAAGCAAAGGTTTAAGCAGATGGAGCGCGCCGAAGCGATGATCCGGTCGATGCCTCGCATCTCTGCACCTGACGGCTTGACCAGCCGAATTATGGCCAGCCTCCCGGAATCAAGAAAGACAAATCGTTGGATCGATTGGATTAAACGCCATCCAGCCATATCTGTAGCCTCCGTTTTTTTGCTTGTCATGCTGAGCAGCTTTCTAACCCTTTGGAACCAGGATACGGATTTCGTCGTCAAGGGAAAGAACCTCGACCAAGTGGTGATTAAAGGAAACACCGTGTATGTGCCGGCCGGACATACCATAGTGGGCGACTTAATGGTGAAGAACGGCAATATCCAGATTGAAGGGGATGTCGAGGGAAGCGTAGTGGTCGTTGACGGAAGCTATCAGTTGGCTTCAACGGCTACCATATCCGGCCAAATCAAAGAAATTGACCAAGCGCTTGGCTGGCTGTGGTTTAAATTGAATGAAGCGTTCTCCTTGTTTTCCAAGTGATTGCCGGTGTGGCTTTCCAACCTCCCACTTATTTTCATAAAGGGGAGGTTTTTTGTTGAAAATATGATATGATTTAATATAAAGAGACAAAGGAATCCGCTGATTTTACTCGGTTCCAATGGGGGAACGCTAATGGATTACTTTACCGACCTAACGCTCAAAGATTCCATTAAAGATATAGTCGATATAACGATTGTAAGCTACGTAATTTATAAATTAATTCTCCTTCTTCGGGGCACGCGTGCGATTCAACTGTTGAAAGGGATTATCGTGGTGTTCATTGCCTGGGGCATTAGTCTCTGGTTTCAGTTGAACACTCTGCAGTGGATGATGAATCAGATGTTTACGTTCGGGGTGATGGGCGTTCTGATCATTTTCCAGCCTGAGCTTCGACGCGCCTTGGAGCAGTTGGGCCGCGGGAAGCTGTTCAGCCGTTCATCGAACGAGGAGAATCAGGAGATTAACCGAATCATCAGCGAGATCATGAAGACCATCATGAATTTATCCCGCAGGCGGATCGGCGCTTTAATCGTGTTCGAAAGACAGACGGGATTGAACGAATATATCGAGTCCGGGACACGGGTCGAATCGGAAATCAGTGCCGAGCTGCTGATTAACATTTTCATTCCGAATACCCCCCTGCATGATGGCGCAGTAATTATTCGCGGAAGCCGGCTTATGGCGGCGGGATGCTATCTGCCGCTTTCTGAAAATCCGTTTATAAGCAAGGAATTGGGTACCCGGCACCGGGCGGCGATAGGAATGAGTGAAGTCTCGGATGCGATCAGTGTTGTCGTGTCGGAGGAGACGGGCCAGATCTCGCTTGCCCTTAACGGTCTGGTCGTGAGAGATATCAAGGAGGAGTCGCTGATCTCCAAACTGTACGAGGAGTTAAAGACACCGGCTAAAGCCAAGAGGGGCTCCTTCTGGAAATGGGGGCGGAAGCAGAATGGATAAATGGCTGAGAAATAATACCGTCGTTAAAATCATCGCCCTTCTGCTCGGAGTACTGTTATGGGCTGTTGTACGCAGCATCGATGTGCAGAGCCCCGGTGGATCGGTAAGCAATCTGACCGGTGATTTAAGATACAACAATGTGAAAATTGAAGCGGAATATGATGAAAGCCAATATAAGGT
The DNA here is from genome assembly GCF_051966115.1 of Paenibacillus sp. SAFN-117. Lineage (NCBI taxonomy): Bacteria > Bacillati > Bacillota > Bacilli > Caryophanales > Paenibacillaceae > Paenibacillus > Paenibacillus sp. SAFN-117. Next base: position 54,439 of record NZ_JBQCLK010000040.1, on the reverse strand, counting down.
TTCCTTGATAGATCCTTCGGAAGTCGCCGTTATCCTCAGAGGGAAGCCCTCGGATTTGAAGAAGGCCTCTATCAAATCCTTCAAGGTCAAGGCGGATTTGACCAAATATTCGTCCGGAACGTACACCGTCTTCCTTCATTCTTCGGGCCTGCCGGATAACGTAACCGCGGAGATTATTCCCCAAGCGGTCAGAGTGGTCATCGAAGAGAAGCAAATGAAAGAAGTGGATGTTATAATAACTCCTGTAGGGATACCTGCAGAAGGGTTTAAAGTGGGGAATCCCATTGTCTCCCCGAGCCGTGTATATGTAACCGTGCCTGAAAGTCGTCTGGACGATGTCGATTCGGCGCGGGCCGAAGTCAACGTGGACGGAGCCAACTCATCAGTGAGCAAGCAGGTTACATTAACGGTATACGACAAGGACGGGAATCCGATGGACGATCTCGAGGTAAGCCCGCGAGTAGTGGATGTGGAGGTTCCGGTGACCAGTCCGTTCAAGCTGATGCCTCTGCAGATCAAGCTTGTCGGCCAGCCGGATCCGGGATATAGCGTGTTGTCGGTGAAGCAGAGCGTAGAGCAGGTTACGGTATTCGCTCCTCAAGAGGTCCTGGACCAGATGGAATTTTACGAAGGACCGCAGATCGATTTGACGGGCATGCACGAGTCCAAAACGATAACGCTCGATCTTGTTCCGAAAGCCCAGATCATTAATCTCAATCCGACGAAAGTGGAGGTTGCGGTGGAAATCGCCCCTTCGGCGACACGGACCTTTACCAATCACAAGATAGAGATAGTTGGAGTCGGGGACAACCTGGTCGCTAATCTGGTGACTCCGGAAACCGGAAAGCTGGATGTCACGCTGGAAGGAGCGCCCGAGCTGCTCAATCAGATGAAAGCAGCGGACCTGCAAGCTGTTGTCGATGTCAGCAATCTTCCGCCGGGTCAATACGAATTGCCGATTAACTTGAATTTGCCGCCTTTCATTAAGAAAGCTGCAGAACAGCAGGAAATCAAGGCAACGGTTGAAGTTAAAGAAAAGTAGCAAGTGAAGGAAGAAACATTAATTAAGCTAATAAGAGGAGAAATTATATATGGGGAAATATTTTGGCACGGACGGAGTCCGGGGGATTGCGAATGAAGAGCTTACCCCGGAGCTAGCCTACAAGATTGGCCGCTGCGGAGGTTTCGTACTCGCGGGGCAGGTGAACCGTCCTAAAGTACTGATCGGCCGGGATACACGCATTTCCGGCCCTATGCTGGAGGCTGCATTGGTTGCCGGTTTGCTCTCTATCGGAGCGGATGTAATTAGGCTTGGTGTGATTACAACACCGGGGGTCGCGTATTTGACCCGCAAGCTTAAGGCGGACGCCGGGGTCATGATCTCGGCATCTCATAATCCGGTTGAGGACAACGGGATTAAGTTCTTCGGCGGTGATGGCTTCAAGCTGTCCGATGAGACGGAGCTCGAAATTGAGAAGCTGCTGGAAGCCGGGGAAGACCAGCTCCCCCGGCCGACGGGGGCGAATGTGGGCACCGTTACGGATGATGAGGAAGCTAAATATGAGTATTCCAACTATATTAAGACAACTGTCAAATCGTCCTTCTCCAGTTTGAAGATCGTATTGGATTGCGCCCATGGCGCAGCTTATGAGCTGGCGCCCAAGATTTTCCGGGAGCTGGGGGCAGAGGTAATCAGCATCGGAGATGCGCCTAACGGAGTGAATATCAACGACCGGTGCGGCTCCACCCACCCTGAAGCGCTGGCTGCGGAAGTTCTGCGTCACGGTGCCGATCTAGGCTTGTCCTTCGACGGGGACGCCGATCGCCTTATTGCCATTGATGATAAGGGCGAAGAGGTGGATGGAGATTATATACTGACGATAATCGGCGAAGCGATGAAGCTGGATGGCCGATTGAAGCAAAATACGGTGGTAACTACCGTGATGAGCAATCTGGGCTTCTTCAAAGCGGCCAGAGAGCTTGGATTCAATACAGCACAGACGGCTGTCGGGGACCGCTATGTGATGGAGGAAATGCGCAAGGGCGGTTACAACATCGGCGGCGAGCAGTCCGGCCATATCATTCTGTTGGACTACAATACGACCGGAGATGGAATGCTGTCCGCTCTGCAGCTTGTGGATACCGTTATTCAATCAGGCAAAAAATTAAGCGAGTTAAAGCTTAAGATGCAGAAATTCCCTCAGGTGCTGATCAATGTGAAGGTAACGGACAAGAGCAAGCTGGCTGGGAATGAGTCTATTGCACAAGCCATTCAAGAGGTGGAGGCGAAGCTCGGAGAAGACGGCCGGGTTCTGGTTCGTCCCTCCGGTACCGAGGCGCTGGTGCGGGTCATGGTAGAAGGTCCGGATAAAGCTCTGATTGAGGACTACGGCAACCAAATTGCGGAGGTCATCCGTAAGGAGTTATGTTAGTTTTAATTGATTTTATTAAGATCCAGGTCTAATCCAATATACTTATAAAGACAAGATCAGCCTTGCTGCGAGTCTAAGGGACCTATTCCCGGGCCGCGCAGGGCTTTTTTTGACTGTGGATTCCTACTAAGCATAAAAAACCGTTAATCCATCATCACGACCTAAATAGAGCTATGACTACGCAAGGGATGGATACGAGTAACGTAGATGCTTTCTACCACAGTGTGATCTCTGCATCCCCAAAGTCCTACTTGAGCTGAATACGAGTGACCCGATATTTTTGTCTAAATGAGACTATAGGACAATAGAAGTAAGAAATGAATCCAAAGTAGAGTATGGGACGAGAAAAATTAGATGCTGTGAGACATGGACAAAGCTTCGGAAACATGGGGAATAGGCGGTTAATCTATTTAATAATTTTGGTGGAAAAGGCGGATAATTAGCTGCGACTAATCTACCGTTTTTTCAATAATTTTGTTAAGAGAGTTGCTTTGGGACACAAAAATCAATATTATGTATATTAGATTTTTTACTCATATGTAGAAAGGTGGGCAGAAGCAGCAATTTCAATAGCGCCAGAACTTGTGCAGGCTGCGGAGATTCCCGGGATCATCTTAATGATTCAGGGGATAAAGCCGGCAAGTTGACGAGGTGAAGGTGTTCGAAGTTTTCGGCGGGGACCTTCCGGCAGCCATCAACTGCCGTAAGTTGGACGGCAAACCATCCGGGTGACCGGGTGAACAAGAGTCCATCTTGATTCCATAGTGAAGGCAAGGCGAGGATGCGAGAATCGCACCCTCTAGCTTAAGCTATGCATTCTTTGACAATCGTCAGAAGACGAACATATCGAGAGGGGATCTTATTTATGTGCGGAATTGTAGGATACATTGGAGATCGGAATTCGCAAACCATTTTGCTGGACGGCCTTAAGAAGCTGGAGTACCGGGGGTACGATTCTGCAGGCGTAGCTGTCTTTACCTCGAACGGACTGGAGGTGAAGAAGGCGAAGGGGCGTCTGGCCGTATTGGAATCCCGGCTGCAGGAAGATCCTCTGAATGGGAGCGTGGGAATCGGACACACCCGATGGGCCACTCATGGGAAGCCCTCAGATGTTAATTCTCACCCCCATACCGACAATGCGATGAAATTTTCCGTCGTTCATAACGGTATTATTGAAAATTATCTCTCTTTGAAAGAAGAACTGATCGGTAAAGGACATCGTTTTGTCTCCGAGACGGATACGGAAGTTATTTCCCATCTGATTGCTGAGTTATATGATGGCGATATTGTCCGGACGGTGCAGAAGGCGGTCCAACGTCTTCGCGGAGCGTATGCTCTTGGAGTAATTACGGAATACGAACCGGATAAGCTGGTGGCAGTCCGGCAAGCGAGCCCATTGATTATTGGCGTCGGCCAAGGAGAGAATTTTATTGGCTCGGATATCCCCGCTGTCTTGGCATACACTCGGGATATTTACATTTTGAACGATGGGGAAATGGCCGTTTTGACGAGAGATGATGTCGAATTAATGACTTTAGAGGGAGATATTATTTCCCGGGAATTATTTTATGTCGATTGGGACATCGCCACTGCGGAAAAAGGCGGATACGATCACTTCATGCTGAAGGAAATCCACGAGCAGCCCAAAGCTTATCGGGACACGATGGGAAGCCGGATTAATGCTGATGGAAGTAAGATTGTGCTTGATGAAATCCGGATGACTGAGGATCAAATCCGAAGCATTCGTAATATTCATGTAGTCGCATGCGGAACGGCCTATCATGCCGGTTTGGTTGGAAAATCCGTGATTGAACGGCTGGCTCGAGTTCCGGTAGAGGCTGATGTAGCATCGGAATATCGTTATCGCTCTCCCATTATTACGAAGGATACGCTGGTTGTAGTGGTGAGCCAATCGGGGGAAACAGCCGATACGCTGGCCGCCCTACGGGAGGCCAAAAGACAAGGAGCCCGGGTACTGGCCATTACCAATGTGGTCGGCAGCTCCGTTGCCAGAGAAGCAGATGACGTGATCATCACATGGGCGGGACCGGAAATCGCCGTTGCTTCAACGAAAGCTTATACTTCCCAATTAATTGCTTTCTATCTGTTCGGATTATACTTAGCCGAGGTGTTGGGTACAATTGAGGCGGCAGATCTTCGCAAGACGATAGCGGCATTACAAGAGCTGCCGGAGCAGGTTGAGAATATTCTTCAACAATCCGCTAAGATGGAGTCATTTGCGAAGCAAATTGCGGCTCATAATAGCTTATTCTTCATTGGCCGAGGTCTCGATTTTGCTATTGCCCAGGAAGGGTCCTTGAAATTGAAGGAAATTTCTTACATTCATTCAGAAGCCTACGCTGCCGGCGAGCTTAAGCATGGAACGCTGGCCTTGATCGAGGAAGGAGTCCCGGTAATCGCTCTGGCTGCGCAGGAGGAACTGCTGGAGAAGACATTAAGCAATATCAAGGAAGTTAAAGCCAGAGGGGCTTATGTCATCGGAATTGGGCTGGAGGGAAATGAAGAGCTGTCTGAATTCGTGGATGCCGCCATCTACCTGCCAAGAACCCTATCCCTGTTGACGCCTGCCCTCTCGGTTATTCCGCTTCAACTGCTGGCCTACTACGCATCCTTGGCCAAAGGAAACGATGTAGATAAGCCCCGCAATCTCGCCAAGAGTGTGACAGTGGAGTGAGATAGAGTTGATCGAAGGAAAATTCTGTCCGGTGAAAATAAAGTATTTTCTTAGTGCTTAGGTTAAGATAAGTCCCCTGTTTAAGCACTACATGCTACCCGCGTACGTTCTTTAATTGGTGATTGGAAATGGAATATAATGAGGAGGACGTAGCCAAAGCGAAGGCGCGGGAGCGTTCTTTTTATTGAACTAACGGGCAGTTTACGTTAATTACGAGTGGGTTTTTCGAGTATTATGCAGGTTGCTAATATACACGATTGACATCTGAATTCTAACTGGCTACAATAACAATAATTAGGAAATGATACAAATGAAATCAATGAATGAACAAAATATGCTACGTTTCGTTCAGAGAGGGAAGTTTTGGTGTGAAATCCTACGAAACTTAGTATGTTGCCGGTTCAGGAGTGCGGTTAATGCCCGCCGGTTTGACTCGTTATAGTCAACAAGAGCTGATTGTTTCGCTATGCGCGAGGACAATAACTTGGGTGGTACCGCGATTAAAATCGTCCCAATATTTGGGGCGGTTTTTTTGTTGTAAAAAATCGGAATGGAACGGGGTAATATTGATGAAATTGTATACATCCGATGAAATTAGAACGAAGTTTATTCGGTTTTTCCAAGCCAAGGGTCATGAAGTCATTTCAAGTGCTTCTGTTATACCCGATAACGATCCAACAGTTCTGTTTACGACAGCTGGGATGCACCCCCTGATACCGTATTTGCTTGGAGAAAAGCATCCTTCTGGAACGAGGCTAACTAATATTCAGAAATGCATACGTACTGTTGACATCGACGAAGTCGGTGATGATACCCATTGCACCTTTTTTGAAATGATGGGCAACTGGTCACTGGGAGATTATTTCAAGCAAGAATCGATTGCGTGGAGTTGGGAGTTCGTCACATCCCCCGAATGGCTCGCAATTCCCAAGCAAAAAATTGCGGTTACCGTGTTCGAAGGGGATGCTGATGCTCCTCGTGATCAGGAGTCGTATGACATTTGGCGTGAATTAGGTCAAGATGAGAAAGAAATTTTCTTCCTACCCAAAGCCGATAATTGGTGGGGCCCAGCAGGTCAAACAGGTCCTTGCGGTCCTGATACAGAAATTTTCATCATTTCGGATAAAGAACGTTGTGGTCCTTCCTGTTCACCAGCCTGCGGTTGTGGGCGTTATATCGAATTCTGGAACAAATGTCTTCTTGCAATACAACAAAAGGGCAGATGGCCAGTTTGAGCCGCTTGATCAAAGAAACATCGATACGGGAATGGGCTTAGAGAGAGTATTAATTGCATTGAATGGCGGAACTGTCTACGATAGTGATCTATTTACTTCGATATTCGCTCAAATTGCAGCATTGTCGGAGGCGACATATGTAGATCAGCCCAAAGCGTATCGAATCGTTGCGGATCATACCCGGACGGCCGTATTTATCCTGGGTGATACGTATGGCGTTACCCCGTCTAATGTCGACCAAGGATACGTACTGCGCAGATTAATTCGTCGGGCTCTTCGATTCGCAATGGAATTGGGTATTCAGGAAGGCAATTTGGCAAATGTCGCTAACGCAGTAATTGAGAAATACGAGCTCATATATCCGGAATTGCAAAGGAACCGCGATAAGATTATTAGGGAGTTCCAAGCGGAAGAAGCACGTTTTCAGAAAACACTCTCGCAGGGACTTCGTGAGTTCGACAAGCTTACGATTTCGTTGGAGAATGATCAACTAGATGGCAGAGCAGCATTCAAACTTTACGATACGTACGGGTTCCCCATCGAACTGACGATGGAACTGGCAAAAGAGCGTTCTATCGTCATCGATCTGGAAGGATTTAAAGAAAATTTTCAGAAGCATAGAGAATTATCCCAAGCTGGAGCAGCCCAAAAGTTTAAAGGCGGCTTAGCGGATCATTCTACGCATACAGCTAATTTGCATACGGCAACTCATCTTCTACATGCTGCATTGCGAAAGGTGCTCGGCGAAGAGGTAGCACAAAAGGGCAGCAATATAACGGCTGGGAGGCTGCGTTTTGATTTTTCTTTCCATCGCAAAATGACGGTAGAGGAAATCGCGGCAACCGAGAGGCTTGTCAACGAAGCGATTGCCGAGGGCGTTGAAATTATCTCCGAAGAGATGACACTGGAAGAAGCGCAGAACACAGGGGCTATTGGGTTATTCGAGAGTAAGTATGGTCAAAAGGTAAAGGTGTATTCGATGGGGAAATTCTCTAAAGAGATATGTGGCGGTCCTCATGCAGCGAATACGGCAGACCTCGGTACTTTTAAAATTGTTAAGGAAGAGAGCTCGTCGTCCAGCGTTAGGAGGATAAAAGCAATACTTGAAAGCACTGATGCTTTACGCTACCCCGAAAATCACTCTTAGCAGAGACCTGAAAATGGCAGCACGAAACTAAGCCCAGCTTTAATGGTTTTTAAAAACTGTGCTTGCTTGGTCGTATAGGAATTAGAACGTTAAGAGGCTTGTGGGGCAGATAACGCAACCTGAAAACCAAGATTCTCGAGTCTTCGTACGGCTTGTCCCACAATCGCTTCTTGCTGTCGTTGCTCAAAGTAATGGCTGCCTAAATCTTTGTAATCCTCTTTACGTGTGAGAAGATAATACACAAACTTATTTTTTAAAAGCTGGGCGATTCTCCAAGTCACAAACTCGCGCCAGATCTGAAACTCCAGTCTAATACTTTGTTTTCACTGAGCAAATTTGCCTTCAACTTCTAAACACTCACGGGGAGCGCAAGTTCAGTTCTCCTCATTTTATGCGAAAAAGAGGGTGCTCCGCATGTCCGGCACCTTCTTTTTTCCCAGCTCGATAAATTTTGTATAGAGGGCCATCGCTTTCGTGTCGGCTACTTGGGGTAGAAAATGCCACAAAACTTATAAAAGATGGACAGAGGATTCGAGTGGACGGTACGAAAGGCTATGTGGAAATATTGGAATCATGACATGAACTTCAAATTCACGCATTAACCGAGCTTTGTAGTCATGGGAGGCATACTGGCTGACAATTTGCTCGGCTTTTCTATTTGGAGCAGGGGTCGGAAATAGGGAGGCTTTGCTGTATCGGAGCGTTCTATCTATTTCGTTTCCTTTCCGTTACGGCTGATCAGCCCCCGCAGGCGCTTCATGACAGACTGAATTTCGGTATCGGTCAACAAATAATACGTATTTACAGTCCAGGTCTCTCTGTTTTTCAAATGAAATATCAGCACTGGTAATTTCGGAAGCAGCCACTTCCGAATGGAAGGGCCGCTGTAGCTGATGCTTGTAATCTCCGCCCAGGCTACGGTCCGCGTACCATCTGAAATGGAATTTTGATCGTAGGTCAGCAACCGCGTGTCTGATTTCAACGCCTTTGGCAAGCTGACAACCAAATATCCTCCAAAAAACGGAATCCCTATTATGGCTGATGTGATACAAAAAAACTTACGAATAAAGGAAGTGTCCATAAAAAAAGCTGCGTACAGCAGAAACAGGCAGGTCAGCACAAACAGTAAACTGCCAAGTGCTTTGCCCCATGCCACGGGTTTCCGATAAGATATCGAGTTCATGATCAACCGCCTTCCTGAAATTATTTGAACAGTCCGCTAATCCAGCGAATCGCGAAATTTGCGCGTAGCGGGAGATAGATATCGCTTCTTATGCCATACGATTTGAAAGTTGCGCTGACAAACGGGGAACTCCATATGCAGCAACCTCATCGAGGAGTCCGGGCCGCCGCAATTCCCAACGTCATGTGCGCCATCCGGGCCGCCGTTCGAAAATACCTCAACTGCAGCAGCTCCATACGTATCTCCCACCCATATACCTGAGTATATAATGACTATGTTTAAATATAAATTTTTGTTTTTATAAGGAATGTAAATTAAGGCATGTAAGGAAGGCAATAAGCTTTGGGTAAAAAATACCGCATTGGGCAGAGTGGGGAGCTCACCGCCAGGAAAGCAACAGTTCAGCAACAAAGCGGAGAAAATTGATTCGGATTCTCAGCTAACATTTTTTAAAAAACGTAAGCTTAGCTAAGAGGTTGTCATTTTCATTTATTAATTGATTTTAATATTACACTTGTGTAATATTACGATATAGTACAATAAAGTGAAAGGATATTTTATGGAAATCACTAACGTTGAATTAATGCTTTTACAGATTATTTATGAACAGAAGAAGGTTTCTGGTTATGAAATTAATCAGTTAATAAAAGAACGAGGATATAGAGATTGGGGAGATATCGGTACTACATCTATTTATGTCGGTTTAAAAAAATTAAGTGAAAAGCAACTGGTAAATTCCTATTTAGATGAAAGAAAACAAGGTAAAGGACCAATGCCAAGGAAATTTAAAGTAACAGATAATGGTGTAAAAATACTTAAACAGAATACTCTGGAATCTCTATCATCTTCACGGGAAAGAGATAATAGATTCGATTTAGCTCTTGCGGGTATTCCATTCTTAACTACTGAGGAAGTTGTGGCAGCATTTCAAAAAAGAAAAGAGTTTCTTTCCGAGGTTGCTAAAAACATAAATAAAAAATTTGAATCTCAAGGCGGATCAAGACTACCTTTTCACGTCCAAGCTTTATTCAAACACCCACTTTTATTAATTAAAAATGAAATTGAATTTATGGATATCTTAATAACGGATTTTTTGAAAAAAAATGACGATAAGGAGGAAGGATAAATGTTTATACAAAATTTCTCGCCTTTTTCAGGCCAACACTGTGAAACGACTGCTACCGGAAATTTGATAAAAAGATTAGGAATTGAAATGTCTGAAGCGATGCTGTTTGGTATTGGTGAAGGATTTGGTTATATATATTGGGACATGAAAAATATGGATTTTCCGTTTCTTGGAGGAAGGATTAAACCGGATCTTCTTACCCATAACATTGTAAATAATTTAAATCTCCAAATGGATGTACAAGAAACTTCTTCCTCCAAAAAAGCGTGGGAAAATGTTAAACAGAACATAGATAAAGGAATAATTGTAGGATTGAAGCTTGACAGTTATTACTTAGATTATTTCACTAATAAGGTACATTTTGCCGGTCATTATGTGGCTATGTATGGATATGACGATAGTTTTGCCTACCTAGTTGATACAGGACAACAGGGTAGTATGGTAAAAACAAGTCTTGAACATTTGGCAATGGCAAGAAACGCAAAAGGCCCGATGTCTTCAAGAAATCTATCTTATACCATTAAGAAAAAAGGGGCTGAACCCAATTTAAAGGATGTGATTACAAAAGCAATCAAGAATAACGCTATTGATTATATTAATCCTCCTATAAAAAATTTGGGCTATAAAGGTATTAAGAAAACAAGTGTAGAGATTAAAAAATGGTTTGAGAGAAGTAAAAATATTGAAGGTGACTTAGTATTAACAGCTACTCTAATGGAGCGTGGAGGAACCGGAGGATCTCTCTTTAGAAACATATACAGGGATTTCTTAAAAGAATGTTTGATTATATTAGATAATGCTACTTTACAAAATGCATATAATCTCTTTACCGAAATTGCGCTTATGTGGGAGAAAGTATCCAAGCTTATTAGAAAGGCTGGAGAAACTCATGAATTACTATACTTAAATCAGGCTTCTGATATACTTTTGGAGTTATCAAGCAAAGAATATGAAGCAATGAATCATCTGTCAAGAATCAGTTGAGCGAGAAGTCAAAGAGGGACTACGGGGGCTAGGGGTAAAATTTGGACTTGTTTATGGGGCTTAATCTCTTTTAGTTGAATGGGCGTCGTGGAAATCCACAGGAGAATGATGATAATGTATTGATCGGTATGAATGTCACTATTGCCACACTTAATCATGGGTTATCCTTGGAAACAAGAAACACAACGTTTCCCTCTCCAGTCGTAATCGGCAAAAATGTATGGATTGGGTCACGCAACAATATTACCTGGTGTGACTATTGGCGACAACTCTGTAGTTGCAGCAGGGGCCGTTGTCACCAAGGATGCTCCGGAAAATACGGTTGTTGCAGGAGTGCCGGCTAAAGTTGTCAAAGAAATTAATAATCATTTGGAGTAATTTCAAGCTTTAGTTTTTAAATTATTTTTCCTTGCCTGCCTCTTCAATCTTCTCTTCAATCTTGTGTTTTTCTTCTCCCCACCAAAGCACATGCTCCGTATCTTCAATGACTTCTTTGATTTCATGCTTTTCCGCAACGGCGGGTGGGGAACCACGGAGAGGTTTACCCGATGTATTTTTTAGAAATAGGGTAACAACGACAATACCAATTAGAGAAGCGAATAATAAATAATATGCCGGTATAAATTCATTGGCGGTCGTATTAATCAGCCAGGAAATCAGTAAAGGCGCCGTGCCTCCAAATAACGAAGCGGAAATATTGTAGGCCACCGCCAAGCCGCCGTACCTGACTTCTGTAAAAAACAGCGATGGTAATTGTGAAGTCATGGTCCCTTTAATGCCGGCCAGGAGCACACCAAGAATCAACAGTCCAAAGAAAATTGACCAATTATTGCCGCTTCCAATTAATATGAATGATGGAATAGACAACAAAATAATACCGGTCAAACTGGCCTGAATGATCCGTTTATTTCCGACTCGGTCACCCAAATATCCTATAAATAATACAATAGGGATCATAATAAACATAACAATTATTATTAACAGGAGTCCTTTAGTTTCTTCATAGCCTAATACCGCCGTTAAGTGGGAGGGCATATAGGTTAAAACCGTATAATCCGTTACATTATAGAAGAAAACCAGGACCAAACACATCAGCAGCGATCGTCGATGAAACTGAAACAGTTCTTTCATGGAGACATGCTTTTCTTTTCCCGTTTCCTCTTTCTTCTCTTCCATCGCTGTAAAGGCGGGTGATTCCTCGAGATGGTTTCGAAAATACAGGCCTATGATTCCGATTGGTCCGGCAATCAGGAACGGCACTCTCCAGCCCCAATCAAGCATCGTTTCGGATCCCAAAGCATAGGTAAGTGCCGTAACCAACCCCGCACCACCAATGTATCCGACCAGAGTCCCCACTTCCAACCCGCTTGCCATAAACCCGCGTTTTTTATCCGGTGCAGATTCCGCAATAAAGGTCATAGCCCCGGCATATTCCCCGCCTGTAGAAAACCCTTGTACCAATCTTGCGCACAGCAATAAAATCGGCGCAGCAATTCCAATGGACGCATAACTTGGGATAAGTCCGATACTGAATGTTGAGATGGCCATCATAATTAATGTGACAGCCAAAATCTTCTTACGTCCTAGCCGGTCACCCAGCATTCCAAAGAACATTCCGCCAATAGGCCGTATAAGAAAGGCAACCGCAAACGTACCAAAGCTAAATACCAACTGAGTGGATTCACTTATACCCGAGTAAAACACTTTCCCGATGATTACAACCAAATAAGAATAAATGCCAAAATCAAACCATTCCATGGCATTGCCTAATGCGGTAGCCACCACGGCCTTTTTCGCAATATCTGTGTCTACAACCGTAATATCATCTTTATGAAATTTATATTTTTTTCGTTTGTTCTTTTCTTTTTTTCGATCCATTGGCGGGAATCCTCCTTAAACACCCCCTTAGTATTTCCCCGCCCCCATAAGTTTTAAACCAGAATTTTGAAAGCCCATAATGAGAGGTGTGCTGCCCCCGTTTATGAGAAAGAACTGTTATAAAGCCGGAAGAATCCATTCCTTGATCAATGTCCACCTGTCCCGAGGATTCATGGTGAATTCCGATGCTATGGCTATGACAAGCTCTTGTTCCGGAAGACAGCAGATCACATTGCCGCCATCGCCTATCGCCGAATATGCAGAAACACCGTCCTCTTCGCGTAACCACCATAGATAACCGTAGTTATTGGGATTCATCGAAGTCGATTCGTTAATCCATGCCTCGGAAATAATCTGACGATGTTCCCAGAAACCTCTGTTCAAATATAGAAAACCGAAACGCGCCATATCACGGGGAGTCAGTGTAAGTCCCCATCCGCCAGTGGAGTGGCCCTGAGGGTCATGAACCCAGCCTTTCACATTGCTCCCGAACAAATCATCGAACCCGAATGCTTTCATTTCATGCTCCGGGATTTCTTTCATGCCGATGGGTTTAAATAAATGCTCGTTGGCAAACTCGCGGGCGCTCCGGCCGGTGCTGCGAGTGAGGATGGCCGAAAGTAAATGTGCCCCTGCAGTAGAATACTTGAAATCGCCAAGCTTTCCTTGTTGGCCCAGCATATCAAGGGTATACTTTACCCAATCAGGCTGCATGCACATCTTGTCCAGTGGTTCCTGCCAGTCCTGAAACGGATAGGGAGCCGTCATCGTGAGAAGATGGCGCAGGGTCACTTCCCCTTTAAGCGGATCAGCAGCTTTGGGAGCATATTCGGGGAAGAAATCGAGCACCTTCTGGTCAACGCTTGTGATATCACCATTATCTATGGCAATGCCAATAAGAGCCGATATAATACTTTTCGTTACAGATGCCACATGATGCGCATCATCCGGGCCACAGCCATTATAATACCGCTCGAAAGCGATAGATCCGTTCCTCACAACCACCATGCCGTTTATATTGCTGTAATCGGACTGGATTACAGACTCGAGCTCCGAGAGCTTGTTGGGATCCATTCCCAAGACGGCGGGATCTTCGGTATGCCATTGCGCAGTTGGCCAGTAATTTGTGTGCATTCTAAATTCCTCCCCTGAATGGAATGTGAATTCCATCGCTATTTTTTCTTAACAGGAAAATATACCTCTGTAACCATATCCTCAGGAACGGCGGCTTGATTGGGGTCGGTGACATATACTTCGTAGGGTGATCCCACCAATTCATATCCCTTACTATGGATCCATTCCATCAGCTTGGCATATACCGATGTCAGTTCGGAATAGGAGCCCTTTAGAACGGACTTCGCACAAAGACCTCCGGGCATATCTCTCGTTCCCTTGACCGGTTCCGCTATCGGGATGGCGAATTCGGTATCGTTGCCGGCAGGATTGTATTCAGGACTGTGGTAAATCGTCATAGGTTTACCGAGCAAGGTAAGTTTTTCGGTAGCGATCTTTTCATAGAGCCTGCTAAAAAACGTTTCATAACCTGCGGCATAGTCATCACTGCTCATCATCTGACGTCTATACAGAATATTCATTGGCCGGGTTTCGACAAGTTCTACTTCTATATGGTCAAGGTGCGACATCATCGGAATGCCCTTCTGCAAATTTAAAATATCTTCGTTCATTTGTTTAAGGGTGTATTCCAAAGCATTCAGCTTTTCCTGTATCTCTCTTGTCTTGCGATTAAGGACGGAACACAGCTTCTCTTCGGATTGATCCTCTTCCCATTCCAGAATGACTTTGATTTCTTCCAGGGAGAAATGATAAGATTTTAAACGGTTGATAAAGATCATCTTTTTAAGCTGCTTGATGGAATAATACCGATAACCATTCTCCGGGTTAATCTCATCGGGGTGGATCAATCCAATTTCATCATAATACCTCAGCGTTTTTGCAGACACACCGCATATCTTTGAGAATTCTCCAATCGAAAGCAAAACGTCACCTCCATTCTTCATATTTTATAGGGTCTGCATGGTTTAAGCATCAATATTTGATCAAATCAACCGTACACCTTACCCTAAGGGTAAAGTCAACGGCAAAAAATTAAAACTATTCAATACCGCTGCCAGGCTGTGGTTCTCTATAAGAGGACGAAGAATCTTACAGATGATCTTGAGGCAGATATGATGCGCTTCTCAGTGAATATCGAGATTTAAAGAGGCGTGTAATTTCGGAGGAAGAAAATTTCCAAATTTAATGCCGATCGTTAGGTGGAATCAGCTATGTTTACCGATCACGGCATATTTATTATCGGCTTTAGCGTAGCCAAACATCATCTGGCTGTCTCCCCTGAAAGCACAGGAATTAATCATTTCTGACGAAATTATGAATAAGAGAGGGATTCCAATTGGACTATAATAGAAAGATCAAGGAATATATGCAACATAAAAAGATCAATGCAGAACATCTTGAATTGAATGAGTCTTGCCACACCGTAGAGGAAGCTGCTAAGGCTGTCAACGGCGCAGTAGACGAGTTTGTTAAAAATATTTGTATGATGGATGACGACGGCCGCTTAATTGTAGCAATTGTCAAAGGTGAGGATAGAGCAAGTACGTCCAGGGTAGGCAAAGCTTTAAACATAGCCCGGCCTAGATTGGCGGAAGAAGACGAAGTTTTCAAAGGTACGGGTTATCCAGCCGGAGGGGTTCCATCTTTTGGCTATGACGCGATCTTCTTGATTGACCCGAAAGTAACCGAGCTAGAGTATGTATACACAGGCGGAGGCTCTATCCATTCATTGGTAAAAATAAAAGTGAGCGAGTTAATGCAAGCCAATCAGGGGATGGTAGCCAGAGTAAGAAAATGATTATTCGTAAAGTGAATTCCATATTTTGGGAATAATCATTTTCAGAAGGAGAAGGGTACAAGTAGTGAGAATAGGATTTTTCAGTTATTGGCGATGTTAGATTTAAAAGTTATGGGGAGGAGGAAGCGAATTGAGAGACGATTTCAATAATTGGATGCCTTTATCTGTAGCGGAAATCTATTCTCTCTATTCTAAAATGGGGATTCAGTGGGGCATTGCCGGAGGCTGGGCACTGGATTTGCATCTCCGCAAACAAACAAGAGAGCACAGTGATATTGATGTAGTGATCACTCGCGAGGAACATCTGACAGCATACGATTATCTGAATCAGGATTGGATGCTGTATAAGGCTGAGAAAGGCAAGCTTTCGCTGTGGGAGGACCGGGAGTTTTTATACACCACCATGGATATTTGGGTCAGCAAGAGCAGTGATACTCCGTTTGTTTTTCAAATGATGCTGGTTGATACGGAGGGGGATTCATGGGTATACGGAAGAAATAAATCGATAAAGAGACCGTTCGATGATCTATTCCTGAAATCGGACGAAGGCATCCCTTATATCAGGCCGGAGATACAGCTTCTCTATAAAGCAGGGTCATCGCAGGTACGGGATAAAGATTATCGGGATTTTCGAACGATCCTCCCCTCGCTGCTTCCGCAAGAAAAGGAGTGGCTGAAATCGTCCCTAAGCCTTCAATTTCCGGAAGGCCATGACTGGATTAAATTTCTATAGTCCAACAGGGATTTCAATCACAAGGGGACCTTCCTCACCGGAGCCGGCGGTCAGTCCCCTAGGTTACTCCCATATGGTGATTATCTCAAAAATTCCTTTTTAACAAATTCAAGTGCTTCTTTAATATCGGCATCCAGTTTCGCTTCATCGGCATTGTCCGAGAGATCTCTCCAAACCTTGATATCGGACCCGACAATTCCTCCCGGACGGACAAAAGGCTCCATGACTACACAGCCGTCATAGTTGATGTCCCGCAGGGCCTGACCCATTTCCGCCCAAGGCATATGGCCCTTGCCGGGCACTTTGCGATTGCACTCGCCAATGTGGAAATGCCCCAGATAGTCGCCTGTGTATCGGATGGCGTCGCCAATGTAATCTTCTTCAATGTTCATATGGAAGCTGTCTAACATGACTTTAACATTGTTCTTATTAACAGCCTTCACATATTCAACCGCTTCTTTCGCATCATTAAGTAAAAATTGCTCGAATCGGTTCAGAGTTTCCACTAACAAGGTGATGTCATATTGAGCGGCATAGTCCGCCAATTCCTGCATGCTCTTAATGCTTTGATCCCGAGCGGCAGGTTTATCGATAGGTTTGGAATAGTCAACCGGCCAGTAGGAATAGATCGTTCCGCCGATGGCCTTTATTCCGGCTTTATGAAGGGCATCCAAAATTTTTTTCATGAAGGCAATGCCGTTCTGGCGAACGTTCTCATCCTGGGAAGAAACATCATATTCCTTCGGAAGACCGATACCGGCCGTTAAAGTGATATTGTATTTCTCCGCCTCTGCCTTGAGAGCATATAAATCGTCGTCGGACATATTGACGATCCCCGCAGCTCCCACTTCCAGAACATCAAAGCCGAGGTCCGCCACTTTCTTGACGTATTTAAGATATTCCGTATCCCAGCTTTGCTCCCAATAAGCAAAATATGTTCCAAATTTCATTATTAATGCCTCCAATATTAATGGAATTGAGTGTATATTTAAAGTATCTTACAAATCTTGACACAGCTTGGAGGAAGGAGGGCCATAAATAATCGGGCTTCTTATTCGGCATCACGTCCCTTCGGAAACTTGCATATTGCCGACTGCTTTATGAAAGCTGCTGATGCACAATTATAGCTATATCGGGAACTTATTCATCTATCATGTAATGGTTTTCAATACGACAACTACGAAATTGAATTGATAATTTAACTATGTTACTATATAGTAACAATATAATATTGATATAGCATGATTAAATAATAAGAATTTCGAAACGACTCTGTCAAGTGAAAGAGCATTATCTTCGCTAACGAATATCCAAAACTGCTCATTGATAAAGGTAATTTAACAGGCTTGGGCTTTTACGAAAGGGCTTAAATTATTATCGGGAAACGAGGGAATGATGAGATTGAGAAATTTGCAATTGGATAAATCCGTTCCAATACCATTATATTTCCAATTGAAAGAGCTGATTCTATCAGAAATTAAAGAGGGCCGCTACAAGATTGGAAGCATGATTCCAACGGAAAATGAACTGAGCCATATTTTTCAAATCAGCCGCACCACCGTCAGGCAAGCGATAACCGAACTGGTTCAAGAGGGCTGGTTATATCGTGTAAAAAGCAAAGGCACATTTGTGGCGAAGCCGAAAATTGAACAAAGCTTCATTCAAGCTCTAGGTTCCTTTAATGATCAAATTGCTCAATTGGGCAGAACTCCCCATACGGAGCTGCTTGACTTCGAAGTGCTTGAAGCGCCTGAATATGTGGCCCATGAGCTCAATCTGCAGCCTAAGGACAAGGTCATTTATATCCACCGCCAACGGTTTGCGGATGACGAGCCCATTGTGATGGTTAAGACTTATCTGCCATATGAGAAATGCAGGTTTGTTCTGGATCATGATTTATCCAGGGAGTCACTGTACCCTGTCTTGGCGTCGCACGATGATACCCAAATCTATAAAATTCGCCGTTTAATAGAAGCCGTAGATGCTCAAGATTATGATATTAAGCATCTGAATATCAGTAGAGGCTAGGCGATCCAGCAATTTATTTCGGTTGGCTACAATATGTACGACGTGCCGATAGAGTATTCTTTGGCCAGATATCGCGGGGACAGGAACCGGTTCGAGGTAACGATATCGGCAAATCAAACCAATCAAGCGAAATAGTCAGATCACTGGATGGCTGCAGACTGAGGCTTATGAATCGAATCTGAGGTGTAATGGATGACAAAATATATATTAGCCCATGATTTAGGCACGTCGGGGAACAAGGCCACTTTATTTTCCGAAGACGGTAAAATGGTAGGAAGCCATGTCGCTTCCTATAATACCGATTATTTTAACGGTACCTGGGCGGAGCAGGATGCAGAGGACTGGTGGAATGCCGTATGTGTGACAAGCAAGAAATTAATTGGCTCATTGGGTATCCAGCCTTCCGATATTGCCGTTGTCAGTTTCAGCGGGCAGATGATGGGCTGTCTTTGTGTAGACAGGAATGGGGACCCTTTGCGCAAGGCGATTATTTGGGCGGACCAACGTGCTCAGAAACAGGTCGCACAAATTGAAAGCCGCATTTCTCAGAAGGATTTCTACCACATTGTAGGGCATCGCAATACGGCATCCTACGGGATTCAGAAACTGATGTGGATCCGGGATAATCAACCGGAAATCTACGAGCAAACCTATAAAACATTAAATGCAAAGGATTTCATTGTGGCCAGGCTGACGGGGAATTTCTATACGGATTATTCCGACGGCAATAGCAACGGATGCTTTGATTTGGTGAATTTGAAGTGGTCCGATGAAATTATCGAATATGCCGGGATAGATCCGGACAAGCTGCCGGAATTAAAGCCTTCGACCTTCGTAGCCGGAGGGGTAACCAGGAGGGCTGCGGAAGCTACCGGCTTGGCCGAAGGAACACCGGTCGTTATCGGCGGCGGGGATGGCGTAACGGCAAGCGTTGGTGCGGGTTCCATAAGCCCGGGCAAAACCTATTGTTCCATAGGAACATCGGCCTGGATTACCACCGCCTCGGAGAAACCGATTTTCGACGATGAAATGCGCACGGTTACATGGGCGCATATCGTTCCCGGATTGTATGCACCCAACGGGACCATGCAGACAGCCGGAGGGGCTTATCACTGGTTGAAAAATACAATCGGCCGGTTTGAAATGCATGAAGCGGAAGTGAATGGCAAATCCGCTTATGATTATATGAATGAGCAAATTGAAAAATCCCCTGTCGGCTCGAACGGGGTCATTTTCCTGCCGTATCTTCTCGGGGAAAGAGCTCCGAGATGGGATGCGGAGGCGAAAGGCGCTTTTATCGGCTTGAAGTCGGAAAATGAACGGGGAGACCTGATGAGGAGCGTTCTCGAGGGCGTAACGATGAATCTCTCTATTATTTTGGAAATTCTCCGCAAGCAAGTGGAGATAGATGAGATGATTGTCATTGGCGGCGGAGCCAAAGGTGCGGTCTGGCGTCAAATGATGGCGGATATTTACAACGCGAAGGTAATGGTTCCGAACGTGCTGGAGGAAGCAGGCTCTATGGGGGCGGCCGTAACAGGCGGCGTCGGGGTAGGCTTGTATAAAGATTTCAATGTTATTCATAATTTCCTTGAAATAAATCATGTGCATACTCCCAACCCGGAGGCGGTTACAGCTTATCAGCCGGTCAAGGAGCTTTTTGACGATTGCTACTATGCCTTGAAAGATGTCTTCGCCAAAATGTCAAAATAAAGAAAGATAGATAGGACAAAATATTCATCAGGATGGCAACAGCTTACAGGAGAGGAAGATAAACATTATGCCATTAGTTACCACGGAACAAATGTTTAAGGATGCCGATAAGGGAGGCTATGCGATAGCCGCCTTTAATGTGGAAAATATGGAGATGGTTCAAGCGGTTGTGGAAGCGGCGGAGGAATTAAAATCGCCTGTTATCCTGCAAACCTCTGCGAAAACCGTTCAATATGCGAACTTTGCTATATTTCACGCCCTGGTGAAGGCGGCCGCGGATGGTGCCGGCGTTCCGATTGCCCTTCATTTGGATCACGGAAACAGCTTCGAACTGGCAATGCAGGCACTGAGAGCGGGGTATACATCGATTATGATCGACGGCTCTCATGAAGCGTTCGAGGATAATATCGAGCTGTCGAGGAAAGTTGTGGAAGCCTGTGCCCCCTCAAGAATCCCTGTTGAAGCCGAGCTTGGCAAGGTGGGCGGCAAGGAAGATGATATCGACGGCGGAGATGGCGGATTGACGGAACCATCGGAAGCGAAGGAATTTGTGGCAAGAACCAAGGTCACATCCTTAGCTGTGGCCATCGGGACATCGCATGGGGTATATAAGGGAGTCCCCAAGCTGGATCTGGAACGTTTAAGCGAAATACGCGAAGCGGTAAATTTGCCCTTAGTGCTGCATGGAGGGTCCGGTTTGTCCGAACAATCGATCCAGGAATGTATTAAGAGGGGAATCCGCAAGGTTAATTATGCCACTGAGCTGAGAATTGCCTTTACGGAAGGCGTAAAACAGGCTTTATCGGAAACGCCGGATATTATCGATCCGAAAAAATTCACTGCAGCGGGTCGGGACAAAGTCAAGCAAATGGCAATGGATAAGCTGAAAATATGCGGCAGTGTCGGAAAAGTTAATTAGTGAAGGATGAAAGAGGCCATCGAGATGGAAAACCTACTACTGGGAATTGATATAGGAACCTCTGCATGCAAAATTGCTGTCTTTAATAAAAAAGGCGAGGTACTGGCTCAGTCCAATCAAGAATACAACATTTACTATCCCGATGCAGGCTGGGTTGAACAGAATCCGGAGGAATGGTGGAGGGGAGTTTGCCTGGGAATCAAGGATTGCCTGGCTAAAGGCGAAATCCAATCCTCGCAAATCATCGGAATAGGCATTGCCGGTCAAGGCTGGTCGGCCATCCCCGTAGATAAAGACGGGAATTGTTTGTCCAATACACCGATTTGGATGGATACACGCTCGAAGGAAATTGCCGCCCGCGTCGAAGATGAAATAGGCGCAGACAAGATTTTTGAAGTGTCCGGCAACGCATTCTTGCCTGCCTATACCACGTCCAAATTAATCTGGTTCAAGGAAACAATGCCTGAAATTTATAATAAAACCTATAAATTTCTGCAAAGCAACAGTTATATAGGTATGAAGCTCACCGGTGTCATGTCATCGGATAAATGTCAAAACTACGGGCTGCATTTCTATAACACGAAGACCTGTACCTATGATGAAGAGCTGGCCAACGCGATGGGGTTATCCCTGGATAAAGTGCCCGATATTTATCAATGTCACGATATTATTGGGAGAGTCACTAAAGAGGCGGCTGAACTGACTTCGCTGGCAGAGGGTACTCCGGTTGTCGCCGGTGGACTGGATGCAGCTTGTGGAACGTTGGGTGCCGGTGTGTATCTGCCCAAGCAAACCCAGATCCAAGGAGGACAGGCAGGGGGAATCAGCATTTGTGAGGATCAGCCGATCGCGCATCCCCAATTGATCTTCGGGCCCCATGTCGTTCCCGATTTATGGCTGCTTCAGGCCGGAACCGTTGGCGGCGGGGGAGTTTTACGATGGTTTAAACAACAGTTCGGAGAAGGCAAGTCGTTCGATGAGTTAACGGCTTTGGCAGAAGAAATTTCTCCGGGCTCGGACGGGGTTACCTTCCTGCCTTATATGGCCGGTGAACGCTGCCCGATATGGAACCCGGATGCCAAGGCGGTATTCTATGGGCTCGGCTTCGATAAGACCAAAGGACATATGGTGCGGGCCGCAATGGAAGGCGTCGTTTTCTCCGTTCAGCATAATTTAAAGGTAGCGGAGGAAGCCGGAGTCAATATCCACGAGTTGGATTTCAGAGCGATGGGCGGAGCCGCAAATAGCCGATTGTGGGTACAAATCTACGCGGACGTTACGGGCTGCAAAATAAGCGTGCCTGCATCGGATACCGCCACTACACTTGGGGCTGCACTGTTGGCGGGGGTAGGCGTCGGCTTATACGACAATTTCGCAGAAGCAGTCGGGGAAACTGTCAAAATAACGAGAGTTCAAGAACCCGACATGGAAAACCATAAAGTCTATCAACGTTCAATGGAAAGGTATTTGGGGCTTTATGAAGCTGTAAAGCCTACTTTCAGCAGATGATTCTGGCAAAGTAAGAGGAGTGAATTCACCATGAAAGCAGGAGTGCTGCACGCCAGAGAGGATTTGAGATATGAAGAGATTCCAACTCCCTCTCCCAAGGCAGGAGAAGTATTGATCAAAGTAAAATATACCGGAATATGCGGCTCCGACCTCCCCAGGGTAAATGGAGATGCGTCCCATTACTATCCCAATGTTTTGGGACATGAATTCTCAGGTATCGTTACTGAAATCGGAGAAGGCGTCCAAAGCTTGAAAGTGGGAGATAAGGTAGCCGGAGTTCCGCTCATTCCATGCTTCGAATGTGAAGATTGCCGGAAAGGCGACTATTCCCTTTGCAAGCATTACAGCTTTATAGGTTCGAGACAATTCGGCAGCTTTGCTGAGTATGTGGTTGTCCCGGAGAAAAACGCCGTGAAGTTCGACGATTCGATCAGCTTTGAGCATGGGGCCTTCTTCGAACCGATTACTGTCGCATTACATGGATTGAATCGCCTGGATTATAAGCCTGGGGGAACGGTAGCCATTCTAGGCGGGGGTACGATCGGTTTATTCACGATGCAATGGGCGAAGATCTTCGGAGCGAGCAAAGTCGTCGTATTCGATATTAGCGATGAACGATTGGCGCTTGCGACAAAATTCGGGGCCGATGAGTGCGTTAATACTCTGCAAGAAGGCTTTATTGAACAGGCCAAATCGTTCACCGGCGGCCGAGGATTTGATTATGTTTACGAAACGGCGGGAAATACGGCTACGATGAAAATGGCCTTCGAATTGGTGGCTAACAAAGGGGGAGTCTGCTT
This sequence comes from Paenibacillus sp. SAFN-117, assembly GCF_051966115.1. Lineage (NCBI taxonomy): Bacteria > Bacillati > Bacillota > Bacilli > Caryophanales > Paenibacillaceae > Paenibacillus > Paenibacillus sp. SAFN-117. Next base: position 31,185 of record NZ_JBQCLK010000040.1, on the reverse strand, counting down.
AATCGGAACCCCGACCAAGGAAATTTCCTTTAGCGTAGAGGAATGGGAAAATCTCAACCGGAAGGAATTCAGCCTGACGGGCTCCTGGATGTCGTACAGCTCGGAATTCCCCGGCAAAGAGTGGGAGCAGACAGCCCATTATATTAACACCGGCGAGTTTAAACTGGATGATTCATTCATTTTCAAGAAAGTTCCTTTAAGTGAAATAGCCGATGCATTCAAAATGTTCAAAACCCCCGGTCTTGTAAAAGCGAAGATCTTAATCGACAGTGAAAAGTAAATCTGATCTTTATAAGGTAGACTGGTTAAATTAGAAGAAAGACATGCCAGATAACCAAATTATTGGTTTTAATGTCGTTACAATACAATATTATGATTAAGGAGATTGGGAGTATGGATACTCTGAAAAAGTTATTTTCGCTGGAAGGCAAGGTAGTTGTTATTACCGGAGGAGCGCAGGGTATAGGGAAATCCGTTGCCGAGCATATTGCGGGAGTAGGCGCGGACATTGTCATCTTAGACCAACAGGTGGAGAAAGCGCAGGCTACGGCTGAGTCTATTGCAAGGGATTATAATTGCCGGGCGATCGCCATCGGAGTGGATGTAACAAAACCGGATGAGGTTGCCGCTGCCATTGAACAAGCAGATGCGGAGATGGGTAAACTCGATTTGTTATTCAATAATGCAGGAATTGTCATTCAGAAGCCGGTCGTTGATTTGACTCCGGATGAATGGCTGAAAGTCATTAATGTAAATCTAAACGGAGTTTTCTTCGTAGCTCAGGCATTCGGAAGATATTTGATGGCCCGCAATAAGAAGGGAGCCATCGTTAACACGGCTTCTATGTCCGGCACCATTGTTAACTACCCGCAGGCGCAGGCATCTTACAACACTTCCAAAGCGGGTGTCGTGCAATTGACGAAATCCCTTGCCGTCGAATGGGCGGAGAAAGGAATAAGAGTGAACAGCATCAGCCCGGGCTATATCTTTACAGAGCTGACCTCCTTCGTCAGACAGGATTGGCAGGATCTGTGGAAGGAGTTAACCCCGATCAAACGTATGGGCAAACCGGAAGAGCTGGCGGGAGCCGTCATTTATCTTCTTTCGGATTCAGCTTCCTTCGCAACCGGAACCGATTTGATTATCGACGGCGGTTTTACCATTGTTTAATTAAGAAGCGTAACGCTGCAGGACAAATCAGAGAGGGGGCTTCAAATGGTTGATGGTATTATATTTGATCTGGATGGGACTCTATGGGACACCACTCATATAGGGGCCAAGATTTGGTCGGAGGTTGCAGCTAAATATAAGGTTGTAGAACCGGTAACCGCCGAAAAACTTAAAGGCTTGTATGGATTGCCTACGGAAATCATTGCAAGAACACTGTTTCCATCCGCTCCGGAAGAAGTAGCTCTCGCCATTATGACGGAAAGCTGCGCAAATCAATGTCCCTATCTTGAGAAAGATGGCGGAATTCTTTTTCCAAAGCTGGTTGAAACGCTGGATGAACTTAAGAAAAGCTATCGGCTTTTTATAGTAAGTAATTGTCAGGAGGGGTATATACAAAGCTTTATAGCAGGAAACCGATTGGAAGGTTACTTTGAAGATTTTGAATATCCGGGACGAACGGGCTTATCCAAAGCAGAAAATATCCGCCTGATCATAGATCGTAATTCTCTTAAGAATGCTATCTATGTAGGCGATACGTCAGGGGACGCTTCGGCTTCCAAGGAAGCGGGGATTCCCTTTGTGTATGCAAGATACGGCTTTGGAAGTGCCGAACATTTCGATGCAGCCATCGATTCTTTGGACGAGCTGCCGAAATTATCGCTTTTGAATCCATGACGATCAAAATTTAATAAAATATTTAGGTTGAAACCGCTAACAGCTTATTGTATACTAACTATGTAATATTGTAATGTCATAACAATACTTTGTATTGAACAACACCATAAGTATTTAGGGGGAAAGATTCATGAAGAAAAAAGGTTTATTTGCACTAATCCTAACACTAGTAGTGGCCATGATGGTGGTTGGATGCAGTTCTTCCAAGGATACTTCCGGGAATGACTCCGGCGGGAAGAAAATCAAGGTTGGCTTTGCAATCAAGACTCAGGATTCTCCATACTTTGTATCGCTGGTTAAAGCGGTTCAAGAAAGCGCTAAAGCAGAAGGCTGGGACATCACTGTTCTGGATGCCAACGGAAACACTTCCAAAGAAGCTGAAAATATGGAAACCTTCATTGCTCAAGGAATGGATTTGATTTTCCTCGACAGCGTTGAGCCGGATGCGGCTGTTCCTAGCATTAACAAAGCTGCAGAAGCCGGAATCGGAGTCATTAACCTGGACAGCGGTGTTGGTGAAGGGGCTAAAGACATTACAACGGTTTATTCCGACAACAAGCAAAACGGCCGATTGGTTGGTTTAGCATATGCGAAAAAAATGGGTGATCAAGAAATCAAAGCGATCATTCTGAGCGGTGCGAAGGGGAACGTAGCCGGTGCCGAAAGAAGAACAGGTCTCTTCGCAGGAATTATTGAAGGAAAAACCGGCGTTTCGGAAGAGAAAGCTTGGGAATTGGCAGAAGCCTTCGATAGCGAATTGCTCTCCAAAGGTAAGGCAACCAATGCTGAAGCCAAGTTCACCGTTGCTGGACAAGGCTGGGGCGCTTGGACTGAGGAACAAGGTCTTACGGCTGCAGAGGATCTGATCACTGCGAACCGCGATTTGACAACGGTATTGGGTGAGAACGACCAAATGCTGTTCGGCGCGATGACAGCACTTGAGAATGCCGGTATCCAAGGTGTCGACATTGTTGCCGCAGCCGACGGAGCCAAAGCAGCGTATGATTTGATCAAAGAAGGAAAATACTTTGCCACTGGTGAGAACAGCCCATATAAAGTTGCACAACTGGGTGTGAAAATTGCGAAAGAAATCCTGGTAGATGGCAAAGATATGTGGAGCTACGATGACATTACATTAACCGAGCCGGCTGCCGTTACGAAAGAAAATGTTGACGAATACTACGAGTTTGGTTTCTAAGCCAAATTCATTGTGAAAAATTAAAAAGTCAGCTTATGAAGAATCCTCCTTTTGACGAAAGAGGAGGATTTTTTCTTCTTGGACACGGTCGCACATCGAACGAAATACTCCGATAGGACTTTTCCTCATCATAGCTGGTGATAGAAAGGGGAGACCAGAATATGCAGGATGAATACATCATTCAAATGAATAACATATCGAAACATTTTGGCGGCGTTAAAGCGCTGACGGATGTTTCCCTTAAAGTCAAGAAGGGGGAAATCCATGCCCTAATAGGGGAAAACGGTGCCGGAAAATCCACGTTGATGAAAATTCTGGCCGGTGCCTATCAGAAAGATACTGGCCAGATTTTGATCGATGGGGAAGAAGCCAAAATTGCATCGCCCAAAAGCATGATTAGTCTTGGAGTCTCCGTTATTTACCAGGAATTCATGCTGGCGCCCGATTTAACCGTGGCGGAGAACATTTTTATCGACAGACTGGCCGAGTCCGGAATGTTTATTAATTGGAAGGACCTGAAAAAGAGGGCCAAGGAGCAATTAGTGAAGCTTGGCTTCGAGGATATTGACCCGGAGGCCAAGGTAGGCAGCTTGAGTGTTGCTTATCAACAAATCGTTGAGATTGCCAAATGTTTGGCGAGAAACTCCAAGGTCTTGGTTTTTGATGAGCCGACGGCTGTGTTAACCTTCTCCGAGACCCGAAAATTACTTTCGATTATTCGTAATCTGAAAGAAAACGGTGTCAGTATCATTTATATTTCCCACCGTCTGGAAGAGTTGTTAGAAATAAGTGATCATATCACCGTACTGAAGGATGGAGGATATGTAGGCACGGTTCCTACTTCATCTATCAACAAGGAAGAATTGGTCGAAATGATGGTAGGCCGGGAGATTACCCAATTGTTCCCGGAACGGAACGCGGAAATAGGCGAAGAGATACTTAGGGTTGAAAACTTGAACGCAGGGGATATGGTGAAAGATGTAAGCTTTACGGTTAGAAGCGGTGAAGTGGTAGGATTTAGCGGATTAGTAGGATCAGGAAGAACCGAAGCAATGCGTGCTATTTTTGGAGCGGATAAGAAGAAATCAGGAAAAGTCATCTTTTTTGGAAAAGAAGTTAACTTTAAAGATCCGAAAGAAGCCATTAATAACGGATTTGGACTTCTCCCCGAGGATAGAAAAAAACAGGGCTTGTTGTTGGAGCAATCTATCAGGATAAACACAACACTAGCGTCCATGTTCAAAATACAAAAAGCCGGTATTATCAACCATAAAAAAGAGAAAGCATATGTAAAGGACTTATTGGCCAGCATTGCCACAAAGTACGGGTCGATGGAGGATAATGCCAACAGCCTAAGCGGGGGGAATCAGCAGAAGATTGCCCTGGCCAAATGGTTATCCGCGGACTGCAAATGTGTTGTTTTTGATGAGCCTACGCGAGGTGTTGACGTAGGTGCGAAGACCGAAATTTACAAGATCATAAACAAGCTTGCAGAAGAAGGTGTCGGCGTGATTGTCATCTCTTCGGAAATGGCTGAAATCATTGGCTTGTGCGACCGGGCCCTTGTGATGCGGCAAGGCTCTGTCGTTGGAGAAGTCGGTAAATCGGAACTGACGGAAAACAATCTTATCAAACTGGCAATGGGGGTATAGGACATCATGACTAGTGCTGCAAAGAGATTTAATTTAAAGCAATTTATCATAGATAATAATACGTATATTATATTAGCCATTTTAATTATTATCAGTGCATTACTTTCAGATACTTTCTTCACATCTATGAATATACGTAACATCCTTCTTCAACAGGCAGGACCCATTCTGGTTGCGGTTGGGATGCTTTTCGTCATCCTGACGGGCGGAATTGATTTGTCCGTCGGTTCGGTCATGGCCGTCGGAGCAACCGTCTCTGCTATTTTGATCAGTGATTTTGGAATGAACTATGCTCCTGCCATGGTGCTGGCTGTACTTATCGGAATGGTATTCGGAATTTTCACGGGCGCATTAGTGGCCTATGCGGGTATACAAGGCTTTGTGGCGTCATTGGCGACGATGACTATAGCAAGAGGGGTTTCCTTCGTCATAACCGAGGGCAAACCGGTTAAATTGGCGCCGGGAACGTTGGATACGATTGTTAGCAAAACTTACATGTTTCCAATAATTATCATTGCGATTGTATTGATCATTGTTTGCGCTTTGGTCCAAAAATATACGGCTTGGGGCCGGATTGTTATTGCTATCGGAAGTAACCAAACGGCAGTGCAGCTTGCCGGTATCCGAACCAAAAGATATGTCATGTCCACTTATGCCGTATCTGCTGCGTTGGCCGCATTAGCGGGCGTATTTATCGCGGCAAGATCTTCAACCGGTAGCGCGACCGTTGGAATGGGACAAGAGCTCGATGCCATTGCTGCCTGTGTTATCGGGGGAGCAAGCCTTGCAGGGGGTAAGGGCTTTGTCGTTAAAGCCGTTGCGGGCGGACTGATTCTGGGAATCATCGGAAACATTATGAATCTGATGGCCGTTCCGTCGTATCCGCAGGATATTATTAAAGGTTTCATTATTATTGCTGCCGTGTTCCTGCAAATTCTTACCAACAAATCGGAAAAAACGGTTTAATCGTTAACTAATCTTGAATTTTGAAAGGTTGGATTTGATGAAAACCTTAGTGGTGGATTCTACTGGTCAGCTGCAAGTTAAAGAAATACCGGTCCCGAAATACAACTCCAAACAAGCGCTGGTTAAAATGATAAGCTGCGGAATTTGCGGCACGGATTCTACCCTTATAAAATTCGGCTTCAAAGGATTTCCGAAGGAAAAATACCCTCTCATGCTCGGGCATGAGGGGGTAGGCCGGGTGGTTGAAGTAGGTTCTGAAGTAACGAGCTTCAAAGTTGGAGATGTTGTATTGCTGCCGTTTAATGATCCGGACGAAGAGCTTTACGGCTCATTAGGCTCGGCTTGGGGCGCCTTCAGCGAATATGGCGTAGTTAACGATAAGGCGGCCTATCCGGAGGGAGAAGTTCCCGAAGTCGCCTATGCCCAGCAGATTGTCCCCGAGGATATTGATCCGGTAGATGCGGCGATGCTTGTCACCCTGCGGGAAGTATTCAGCAACATTAAATATTTCGGAGTGGGAGAGAACGATAATATCGTAGTGTTCGGCAGTGGTCCTGTGGCGGTCACTTTCATCAAGCTGATGAGCTTGATGGGAATCAAGTCGATTATCGGAATTGCCAGAAGCGAAGCCAAGAAAAATCTTCTTCTGGAAAATGGGGCAACGATTGCATTGAACAGCAAGGAATGTGACGTTACTCAAGAGATCCGAAAGCTATATCCGGATGGCGTTAAATATGTTTTGGATGCGGTCGGGTCTACGGATATTATGAATCATGCGATGGAATTGATTGCGGATCGGGGAGAAATTCTGTGTTATGGTGTCCCGAGAAACAATCAAATGCAGCTCGATTGGAGTAAGGCTCCCTATAACTGGAAAATTAATTTTCAGCAAATGCCGTCCAAGCTTGAGGAGGCGGAAGCCTACGATCAGATTTTAGAATGGATAAGAGCAGGCAAGCTTAACCTGAAGGATTTTATTTCGGATTACTTCAAGTTTGAAAACATTGTGGAGGCTTTTGAGAAGTATAACAACCATCAGATTCCCAAGAAAGCTATCATTACTTATTAATATTGGAAGATCATAAGACGAATTCCGGAGTGGAGAGAGGAGAAACGAAAATGATCCAAGCCATTATGACCGAACCCGGTAAAATAGAGTTTAACAATGTGCCCGTTCCAGAGGTTAAACCGAACCAAATTAAAATTAAAATGAAAAGCATCGGAGTTTGCGGTTCGGATATTCATGTCAATCATGGGAAGCATCCCTATACGAGTTACCCGGTCGTTCAAGGGCATGAGGTGTCGGCTGAGGTAGTCGAAGTGGGCTCTGAAGTAACGAATGTTAAAGTCGGCGATAAGGTTACGATCCAGCCTCAGGTCGTATGCGGAGAATGTTATCCATGCACCCACGGGCTGTATAATGATTGCGAAGAACTTAAAGTGATGGGCTTTCAGACAACGGGAATGGCGAGCGAATATTTTGTAGTGGATGCCGACAAAGCACTGGCACTGCCGGCCGATATGAGCTGGGAGCATGGAGCGTTGATCGAACCGCTTGCGGTTGCTGTGCATGCTGTAAGACGCGCAGGCGATATTGCCGGGAAAAAGATTGTAGTGCTAGGCGGAGGCCCGATCGGCAATCTGGTCGCTCAGACGGCCAAAGCTATGGGAGCGGCGGATGTCCTTATCTCGGAGCTAAGCCCGTACCGCTTGGAGGTAGCGCAGAAATGCGGAATTAAAACGATCGATGCCAAGAACGAGAATATATTGGAGTCGATCATTGCGAATTTCGGCAAGGATCGGGCCGATTATATCTTCGAGTGCATCGGCATTAATGTTACGATCAATCAAGCGATCGAATATGCGCGCAAGGGCAGCACGATCGTCGTTGTCGGCGTATTTGGCGATTTGGCAACGGTCAATATGGGATATGTGCAGGACCATGAATTATCATTGCTTGGCAGCGCCATGTATAGAGAAGAAGATTTTATCAAAGCGATTGAGCTTGTCAATGAAGGCTTGATTGAGTTTGATACTCTGATTACCCATCGTGTGAAATTCAAAGACTATTCCGAAGCATACGACATTATCGATCAGCAGAAAGACAAGGCCATGAAAGTCATGATTGAAATGGAATAAACCGTCTCAAAGGGAGTGGAACGCTCCACCTTACGAAACACAGGAACGTTATTCGGCCCAAAGAAGCTCCCTACTTTTTCTAACGAAACGGGAAATCGTTATTCACGAAAATAGTAGGACATCTAGCAATAATTTGCCCAGATAACGATTCTGTGTTTCGTTATATTCGAAATGGTGTCGATTAAGCGGCAATAGTGTTTCTCAGATTCGTTAAAGTGACTGAATCCGGACAGAGAAAGAGCGAGGTAAGTTGGGGCAAACCCCACTAACCTCGCTCTTTGTTGTTGAGACAGCCATGTCAGAGCAGAAAGTGCCCGATCATTCACATGTAGCGAACGATCGGGCACGATGGAAAGTTTGCCAAGCTTAGGATGATCTGGCCTCTTTAATTTTTTCCACGAACTGACGGGCTAAGCTGGTGATCGTCTGATAATCTCCTGTCTTGGAGCTGGCCGTGAGGCTGCCTCCCGAACCGACAGCAACGGCTCCTGCTTGGATCCAGTCACTGACATTATCCAGGCTCACACCGCCTGTCGGCATAATGTTGGCTTGCGGCAGCGGACCTTTGATCGCTTTGATCATTTTCGGCCCGAAGGCTTCCCCAGGGAACAGCTTGATAATGTCCGCCCCCAACTCCATAGCTCGTACCACACCTTCGACGGTCATAGCGCCAGGCATACAGGGCACCTGGTAACGATTGCACAGTCTAAGGACTTCTTCGCTGAGATAAGGGCTTACTACGTATTCCGCCCCGGAAAGCAGCGCAATCCGCGCCGTCTCGGAGTCTAACACGGTACCCGCGCCAATAATGATTTCATTCATAAATTCTTTAGCCAGTTCTTCAATAACTTGAGTAGCGCCCGGAACGGTATAGGTAATTTCAATCGCCGCGGCGCCGCCTTTTAAACAAGCCTCGGTAATTTTTTTCGCCTCATCCGCATTTTCCGCCCGGACAACGACGACTAAGCCGGAGTCCGTAATCTTTTTAATGACTTCCCATTTTTTGCTCATCGTCGCTTCTCCTACTCTTTCCATTTCGGATTATCGATGATTTCGGGTTTTCCGTCCTTCTCTACGACAAGCTTCCGATACCCTTTAGTTTCAATCGTTCCATAGTCATGACCGGCATCGGCCCGGTAGGCATAGAACGTCACCAGAGGCTCGTTGCCAAGATTGATGCTGCGATGGGCATAGCGCGGCGGCACATAAACAGCCTGTCCCGGGGTGAAATATTGGATATCCCAATCTCCTTCCGGATTTTCCATCAGCATGGCGCCATGACCTCTTAAGCAGTAGTAAACTTCTCCGGTTTCCAGAATGGTATGGAAATGGCCTTTGGTCATGTAATATTCGTTTCCTACTTTGCCGGGGTAGAGAATGCTCGTTCCGAATAACAGATTGCCGGGTGTTTCCGGCACATCAAGCTCATAAAATTCATAAACGAGCGGGTCGTTATTTTGTACGGCGGCCTCGAAGGCAGCGTCATCCGCGTACATTCCCTTCATTTTGGACAGCGGGCGCTTGGTCGATTCCTTCGTTTGGGACAAACCTGTGATCAGATCGAAGTCAAGGGCAAATGGTTTTACTGTGTTTTCACTCATGCTGCAGTCTCTCCTTATCTCGTTTCATTGGAAATTTGTTCAATTCGGTCGAATACGGCTCCGGTAATATCGATATGGAACACTTCGGAAACGACCTGGGTCCAACCGTGGATGAAGTAAATCCAGCCGTCTTCCACGTGAAGGTCTTTTAATTCCTTCTGACGAAGGGCCTGATGCATGAAATCCAGCTCTCCGCGGTAATTCAATTCCCATACAAGGCTCTTCTCCGGGAAGCTGCCATTATCCGTTAAAGGTGACCCTGGGCGGTCTTTGCCCAACCCGGTTGCATTGATGATCAGGGAATGCGGTTTGATCTGGGCAAGCAGGGCATCGTTCTGGGTCGGCTCAGGTGTCAAATGATATTCGGCTTTAACATCGGGATTAATTTCTTTGACAATCCGCTCGATCTCGTCCAGACGGGGCTGGCTGCGGTTGGCGATGACCACTTTAGAAGGGATGTTCTCACCGTTCTTGGGATCGAGCAGGTAGGAGCAGATCGCAATGGCGCTGCCGCCGGCTCCGATGACGAACAGCTCTCCGCCATGATCCTTCCAATAGTTTGCCGGAATGAAAGCTTCCATGGCCAGACCGCTGGAAATAGGGTCTTTCGCATATCCTTCAAGCTTGCCATCCTTCTTGGAAATCGAAGAGAGTTCGCCGAACATGGTGGCATAAGGATCAAGGTAATCAAACAAATCCTTGGCCGCATGGTACAGATCGATCTTGTGGGTAGTAACAAGAGCCCCTAACGATAATTCATCATTTTTAATAAATTCCACGACATCCCGATAAACCTGGGGATCGGCATGAATGTCGATATCAATCCCTTTCAGAACCGCGTTTTCCAGTCCCAATGCTTCCGCCCACAGAGGGAACAGCTTCATGATGGAGGATTTCGTGGTGGTGACGCCGATGAAATACATGGTAGGTTGGGTTGCTTTTTCAGGTAATTTCATGGGAAATGGCTCCTCTCTGTTTCTGATCTTGTCAACAAATAAATATAGTTCTAAACGCCTTTACTAAATGCTTTGGCCGGATTGTCGTGCATTATTTTGTGAATCAAGGCTTTCGGCACTCCGCCTCTTTCAAGCTTCGGCAGGAAGGTTGTGGCCAAATAGTCCAACCCGAGCTCGCCGCCATAGCTCTTTAACCGTTTGCGCGTCGTATCCAGCGAAAGTAAGATTTGATTTTCATAGCCGGCCTCAATCAGCTTGATGATGAGCTCAACCTCTTCTTCATCCGAATGATATTTAAACCGGCCAATCGTATCGAGCTCCAAATATACTCCCGTGCTCGCCACATGGAGCATATAATCGGCATTTTCCATTTCCCGGTCCAGATGACAGATGATCAGTTGGTCAGGCTTAAGGCCGAAATCGGTATAAAGCTTGATCTGATCAAGAGCTGCGCGTCCCATTTCCGTGTGACTCATGATCGGTGCCTTGGTCGCGAGAGCGGCCTGGGCCGCCGCTTTGAACAGCCTGTAATATCGGCCGCCCACCCCTTGGAAATCGGAGGCTGTTTTGATGATACCGGCTCTGGCCGTGATTTGTTCCGCGGGCCAGGCTTCCTCGCCGTCGGCATACATCCCGTTCTGCAGCTCATCGATAAATAATTCCGTGAGCTTGTCGGCGTCGGCCGTATGAATCCAATGGTCTTCCGGATAAAAAACAAGCTTGTGGAAGCCGGTGGAGGCGACGATTTGCACTCCGGTCTGCTGTGATGCGGCTTCCAGCCATCTGCCGTGACGTCCGCTTCCTACCGGCTGTGCTTCGACAATCGTGGCCCCGCCAACCTCTTTAAACAAATTCAGTTCCTGGATCGTTTTGTCATAGTCATCGATTTGCAAGGCCGGATCGATTTTGGCGGACTGGCCCTTTTTCAAGAAAAGGTGCTCATGGCTGTGACAGAAGCCCATTTGCTCCGGCGAAATAGGTCCGGTTACGGTAGTGATCACTTGGTTGGAGCGTAAATTTTGGTCCGCCTTGCTCATTTGGAATCATCCTTCTGGTCGAGCATATGGATGAGATTTTCGGTGGATACCATCGCCATTCGCTCTACCGCTTCATGAGTGAAAGCGCCAATGTGCGGGGTCAAGATAAAATTCGGCAGCGCCACTAACGGATCGCCTTGCTGTGGGGGCTCGGACGAATAGACATCCTGCGCGGCCGCCGCAATTTGGTTATTGACTAGGGCATCATATAAGGCTGCTTCGTCCACAAGCTCTCCGCGCGACGTGTTAATCAAGATAGCCGTCGGCTTCATCCGTTTTAGAGCTTCCGCATTGATCAGCCCTTTGGTATCCTCCGTTGCCGGCAGGTGGAGCGAAATAATATCCGACTCCTTCAATACTTCGTCGAGCTGCTCTTGTCTCTGGACGTTATATTGTTCGAGGAATGCCAGATCCTTGAAGAAGGGATCATAGATAGTGACATTCATTCCAATACCAACCGCGCGCTTCGCTACCTCTTTTCCAATTTGTCCTCCGCCGATGACGCCTAGCTTCTTGTTCGTTAACTCGAAGCCGATGGTGCGGTCCCAGCCATAGGATTTGACGCCGGCTGCAATGGCCGGGAGATTCCTGGCGCTAGCGAACATGAGGGCAATCGCATGCTCGGCAACCGAAATGGAGTTGGTTCCGACGGCATTCTTGACGAGAATTCCCAATTCCTCGGCTCTCTTGAGGTCGATATTATCCATTCCGACCCCATATTTGGAGATGGCCCGCAAGCTTTTGCATTGCTCAAGGACGTTAGCCGGTAGCGGGTCGATCCCGATAATAATTCCGACCACATTGTCCTGAGCGGCATCGATGATTTCTTGCTCGGTCATCGTTCTGCCTAAGTTATTCTCGATGATTTCGTAGCCGCGTTCCTGCAGCAGCCGGTGTGCCTTTTCTTTGTAATTTTTGAATGATTTAGGCGTGATTAAAATTTTTTCTGCCATGCATCCTCATCCCCATTTTAAAGTTTTGTATATTAAGTAAATTTGCGGAAAGGCGCTGTAATGCAGCAATATCGTTTGCTTAGATCGAAATAGGCTTCCTCAAATGTTTAAGGGTAACATGCTTAATTGAGTGTCTACATACCAATGTCGTTATGTCTTTACATTTAAGAGCAAAAAAATTTAACGATTCATTTCAAAAGTAAAGGTATTGCGGTCCCCTCTATATTTGGCTAGGGAATATTCAATGGGCTTTCCGTTGGATAAGAAGGTTGTGCTCTTGATGAATTGGATAGGCGCCCCTTGTGAAACATTGAGCATTTGGGATTCGTAGTCGCCCGCCAGAACAGCTTCCAATTTGCGGACAGCCCTTGTAATTTTTAAGGATAATCGGGCTTCAATCAGTTCATACAACGACTCTTGCTCTAAATTACTGTCCAGCAGGAAGCGGCAATCATTGTAGGGCAAGAAGGTATCCACAATAACAATAGGGTCCTCATTGGCAAAACGCAATCTTTGCAGCTTGATCACTTTGGAGCCTTCCATCATATGTAACGCTTCACTGATGGATTTATCGCTTCTGACCGTTTCGATGTTCAGAACCCTTGTTGACGGAACCATGCCCTTCTTCTTAATTTCATTATTAAAACTGTCCAAGACTTGAAGAAATTCCTGCTGAATCTTCGGGCGGGACACGAACGTGCCCTTGGCTTTAATCCGATAGAGAAAGCCTTCATAAACCAGTTCATTGATGGCCTGCCTGACGGTCGGCCGACTGATCTTGAAATGAGCGCTAAGCTCTTGCTCCGTCGGAATCGGTGCCTCCAAGTCCTCATGGTTGTTCGAAATATATTCCAGCAAAATTTCCTTTAACTGATAGTAAAGGGGAGTTGGAATCTCTTTATTCAATGTCTTTTCAAATAAAGTGGACATGACGGGGCTCCTCACTCCTGCTGCATCAAATGTAATGACATAAGAACATTAAAGACAATTCCATCATAAGTCTTCTCCCTTTTCTTGTCAATCCCTTGGCCTTAAAATATTGTAAATGGTTACAAAAGGCAGAGGAAGTTCAAAACAAACGAAATCACCATCTTGAAAAAGGTAGCAAAAATTGACTGCGAAACCTGATCATGTAAAAATAAGCGGTAGGTGATACCATGGATAATAACCAGAAGGAGCTTGACGGGAAAAATGCCCCGAATAGGCCATACACCAGGGGAGGGCAGCGTACGGGAGCCGGCCGGAAAGCGATTGGCGTGACCCGGAAAATCTCTCTTACCTTGCCGGAGAAGTACTGGGCCGAAATTGATCGGCAGTGCGAAAGGGGAGACTATTCGGTATCAGAGATTCTGCGCTCGATCGTAGAAGACTACCTGAAGGAGGCAGACCTCGTATAATCAATTTGTTGTGGAGGGCCGGGATTCCCCGATTTTATTGCTTGATGAAGCGACTGCGGCTCTGGACAATGAAACGGAACAGCTTATTCAAAATGCTATGGTGACATTGATGGCCGGGCGCACTTCCTTCGTCATCGCCCATCGGTTGTCTACGATCCAGCGGGCGGATTGCATCCTGGTCATGGATAACGGACGTGTGGTGGAGTCGGGGACCCACGATGAACTGCTAGCCAAACAGGGGCTGTATCAGCGTTTATATCAAATGGAGTTTAATTCCAAAGAGTGAAAAGGGAGCCGGCGCCCCCTGTTTTGCCACGATTATAACCAACATCTACCTTGAAAATTAGTTAATTTCATTTTCTGCCGGTACCGTGCAAGCGGAATGGCGCGTCTAACTGTGTTTTATGTAGGTAAATTCAAGCGAAAGGTGGAAAGTGATTAAAGTATATGGAAAATTGCAGCTAGAATAAAAAGTGGACATCCCTTAAGTGAAAATAGATAATAGCCGTATAAGGGAGAGGGTGTCCGAATGGAAAGAAACAGTTACAGTGAAGATTTCAAGAGACAGATGGTAAAGTACATTTTAGAGCAAAATAAGTCGATGCCTCAGATCGCTGAGGAGGTTGGGATATCTGCAGGTGTTCTGCACAGTTGGAAAGCTCAATACCGTGATGAGATTCAATTAGAGTCTTTAGTCACGCTGGAAAGATTGCGTCAGCTTGAGCAACAACTGCTTGAAAAAGAACGGGAGAATCAGGAGAAAGAACGTCAGAATCAAGATCTCCAGGAAGAACTCGCCATCTTAAAAAAGGCGCTGCACATCTTCGGCAAAGAAAGGAACTAAGGTTCCAGTTCATCGAAGATCATCGCTCCGAGTTTCGATTGTAGAAGATGTGCGCTGTACTCGAAGTTTCACGGAGCGGTTATTACAAATGGTGCAGGGAAAAAGACAACGAGAACAGTTACCAGAAGCGCCGACAGGTTTTGCTGTCCCGGATTTCTTGGCATTTTTTTGACAACAGGTGTTGCTATGGCAGCCCCAAAATCACAATGCTCCTTCGGGCGGAAGGTTGGAAGGTGTCCGAGCGTACGGTGGGGATTCTCATGCGGAAGAACAATATGCGCTCATGCGTGTCGAAGAAATTTAAAGTCACGACAACAGACTCCAATCACACCAGTCCCATTGCACCGAACCTGCTGAATCAAAACTTCAAGACAACAGCCCCGAACAAAGTATGGGTTACGGACATTACTTACATTTCATGTCGTGCCCCATGCCGCTGACCGCGACACCATCAGATGATGAAAATGGATGGGTTTTCAAGGTAGAATAGAGTTGAATTGCTTCAATAGTGTGAAATTTGAAAACTAAATGGATTTCATACAGTTAGATTTCTATATTCGGAAGAAATATGGAAACTAACTGGAAAACCTACAGTTAGTTTGCGCCAAAACAGCCGTTTCGCCCAAAGTTGCCCATTTTAACTGTAGTTTATCCAGTTAGTTTGATCATTTTCGCCCATTCGCTTGAATCTACCTGTACAAAATACAGTTAGACGTGCCGCTCCGCTTGCAACGATGCCTGCAGACGGTAAAATAGACGGATTTTCAAGGTAGTTCCCCGTCTTTTGCTCCAGAGGGGCAAACTAACTGTATGAAATCCAGTTAGACGCACCCTATAGGGGAACTACCTGCGGAAACTCCAGTTAGACGCGCCCTATAGGGGAACTACCTGCGGAAACTCCAGTAAGACGCGCCCTACAGGAGAAACTAGCTGCAGAAACGCCAGTTAGACGCACCCTATAGGGGAACTACCTGCGGAAACTCCAGTAAGACGCGCCCTCCAGGAGAAATTAGCCGCAGAAACGCCAGTAAGACGCGCCCTCCAGGGAAACTAGCTGCGGAAACTCCAGTAAGACGCGCCCTACAGGTGGAACTAGCTGCAGAAACTCCAGTAGAACGTCCCTGTCGGAAACGCTTCACCGGTACCGTCAATCGGCGGTTGTTTTCATATGGAACCAGAGACGACTTCTCCCCGGAACAGGGTAGCTACCCGTCTCGATCTTCTTGCCACAGCTTCGGCCGAGCAGGAGGCTTCCACCAGCACGATATCGGCATTGTCGCCGGCTTTGGGCCATACGCGCTCCCCTTCTTTATTTAAAGGAGTGACCCCTCCTGTAATAAATCCAAGGGCTTGTCCAAGCGAACGTTCATCGCGTAAGCTGAAGCGCTCCGCCAACGTCCCGGCCTTCTCCAAGCTATCTCCCTTCCCGAAGGGGGACCAATGATCCGTAATGCTGTCATCGCCAAGGGATACGTCCACTCCATGATCCCTCAGGAGAGGAATCGGAATCGTCCTGGCCAGAGGAACCGAGGAGGTAATCGAAATTCCATGGCGGGCCAGCAGCTTGGCGGCTTCGCAGGCTTCTTGAAGGGGAATATCGGCCAGGGCCAAGGCATGGCTTATGGTCACTCTTCCTTGCCAGCCGGCTTCCTCCGTCAGATGAGCCAATCGCTGAATCGTAAACAGGCCCAGATGGCCCGGATCGTGCAAATGAAGGTCAATGTTCGCATTGGCTTCCACCGCAAGCTCCATGATCGTCTGAAGGGACTTCTCAATATCCCCGTCAATGGTTGCAGGATCGACCCCGCCCACTAATGAAGCTCCGCTTCGCAGTGCTTCCCGAACCAGCGAAACGGACTGGCTGCGTAATAAACCTCGCTGCGGAAAAGCGACAATTTCGACGGAAGCTTTCCCTTGATAGGCTTCAACGGCCCGCAAGGTGGCCTCCAGATTTTTCAACCCGACGACGAGATCCACGTTGCAATGTGTGCGAATATGAGTCGTGCCTGAATTTAGGAGCAATTCGAGCAATTTCTTTGCTCTTTCTTCTGCTACAGGCAGCAAGCGGGGAAGTAACTCCTGCTCTTCCTCCAGTCTTGTCCAAATCCCTTTAGCAGGGATCGTCGGCGCTTTCCAAGGGCCTCCGTAGTATGTTTTATCCAAATGGATGTGCATATCCCTGAAGGAGGGGAGCATTAAATAATTTTTCGCATCCCGCACAGGCAAATCCGTTTCCAAAGGCTGGCCGGCAGGAATGATTTCTTTCATTTTTCCATCTTCAATACATACATCACATAGCTCCGTTTCCGTACCCGCGACGATACCGTCTTGGCGGAGGTAACCGGCTTCCAAGCGGACGTTCGTTAACCAATAGGCTTTATTCGTCATTTCGGTTGTCTCCTCTCACATCATAATCAGCCCGATGGCTTTCAATAATTTCAACGTTATTTATGCCCCGGCATTTATCAATATAGCTGCGATTTCCTCAAATCCGCGCTGCTGCGCATGCTCCAGAGGGGTGATTCCGTCTCCGTCCCCGATGTGGACATCAGCTCCATGATCCACTAACAGCTGCACGATTTGCTGATGCTTTTCTCCGCCGTTGCCAAGAATGACCGCTTCCAATAATGCTGTCCAGTGTAAATTATTAATATGATTAACATCAATATCCGAATGAGCAAGCAGCTCTTTAACCACATCGACATGTCCGCGCTCCGAAGCGGGGATTAGAGCCGTCCCTCCAAACCGGTTCGTCAGCTTCGTATCGGCTCCGGCCTCGATGGCGAGCTTGACGATGTCGAGAAGCCCTTCGGCCCCCGCATATAGAAGGACATTATTTAAGCGCTCATCCCGTAGGTTAATGTCCGCACCCTTATCGATCAGTGCCCTGACCGTGTCTGTTTTATTGTTGTAGGTTGCCGCCAGTACGGCCGTTCTTCCGTGAGCATCCGTTGCGTTGATATCTGCTCCGTCTTCAAGCAGCTTCAGAACATTTTCTGTGTCTCCTTGCTCTGCGTAGTGAATCAATTGCTGGTTCATAATTTCCACCTTCTTTTCGGTTGGTTGAGTTTCTTTCATAACATCTTGTGAGGTATCAGGAATAGCTTGACATCCGGCAAGCCAAACAACCAATAAAACCGTGCAGAGACGATACATAATCATCGCTCCTTTTTCTTTATTTACAAATATGCTAACATGAGGAGGGTTATATGAAAAATATTATTAAAATTAGTTTTGCTTAAGTTTTTCATATATTAAAAGGAGTGTCTTCCTTCGATGGACATAAGACAGCTGCGGTATTTTATAGCGATAGTAGAAGAGAGGAAAATTTCCGCCGCTGCGGAGAGACTTCATATCTCCCAACCGCCGTTAAGCCAACAACTGAAGGCTATGGAGGAGGAGCTAGGCTCCAAACTAGTCGAAAGAAGCGGGAAATTTCTCGAGATAACGGAGGCGGGCAAAGCCCTATATAAATATGCTTTACAGATGACTCAGCTAATGGAAGAAGCCAAGTTGGAGGTTCGGGAAGTCGGGAATGGGGCAAAAGGAAGGCTGACGATAGGCATCAATACGTTTTCGGAAGCGAAGTTGCCGGAAATCCTCCGTCAATTCAAAGAACAATACCCCAAGGTGACCTATAAAATCCAGCAAAATGAATCCGCCCATCTCTGCAAATTGGTGAGAGACCGGGTCGTAGAGCTGGCGATTACCCGCTTGCCGCTGGAGCTGGACGACTTTTCCGTGCTCCATCTTCATACAGAGCCCTTTTATTTCGTTGCCTCGCAACAGGAACCGCTCGATCGCGAAGTCTCGCTGGAGGAGCTTCAGCATTATCCGCTCATACTGCCAAGTACGGAGGGATTGGGGGTCCATTATTTGATTTTGGAGGCGTTCTCACGGTTCCATCTGCAACCGAACATCGTAGGCGAGTGCTCGGATATTACTCTGCTGATGGATTTAATTTCATCCGGCTTTTGCGCTTCTATTGTCCCGGAAACGATGCTTAAACGCCATCCGGGGTATGCTATCCAGGCTCACCAGATATCGGGGGCCAACCTGTCTGCCTCCGTCGGTTTAATCTGGTTGAAGAATCATTACTTGTCCAAGGCCGCTCAAAATTTTATCGATTTAATTAAAACCAGATATTAGAGGAGGCCGCCAATGATTTCACAAGGTATCGTTATTCAAAATAACCGAGTGCTGATGGTCAAGCAGTTTGTTCAACGAGGGGATATCGTATGGAACTTTCCGGGCGGAAAAATAGAGGGGAACGAAACCCCGGAGCAAGCTTGTATCCGCGAAGTAAAGGAGGAGACCGGATACGATATCCGGATCACGAAACGACTGCACGAAAAGAACGGGAAATTTACTTTTCTGGCGGAGCTTGTGGGCGGTGAACTTTATTTGGACACTGAGAATGAATCCAATCGGGATATTGTTGAAATTGCCTGGGTCCGCTTGGACGATGATAAGAAATTTGATTCCTATACCGCGCCTATGCTTCAGTTGTGCTTTGCAGGCATGAAAAATATGATATAGGTCATATGGAATCCAGCGTATCTTGCCCCTTGCCCATAAGCCTTACGATCCGACTCAATGGTCAAATCCGTTGAGTCTTTTTTCGGTAAATCCTTTAGACTCATCCAGGGATATTTCGGTTAACTTTTGACTATATATGTAGTTAGAAGTTGTAGTTTTGTTTTAGTTTTTGCTTGCAGTTAACTTTCAGTTTTCTTAGAATAGGGGGTAAGTGAGGTGAAGTACATGGCCATAAGTGAAGCCGAAAGAAAGACATTTGAACGGGTAATTGCTGAGGTGGGAAGTGATCCGGAGAAAGCTGGAGTCACACTAAAAGTGCTATTTAATGTAATAAAAAAAACTACTTCAATAACTATTGATCTTCAAAGCGAAGTGAAGAAGCTTCTTGATCAATACCCATACCAGGCGAATCATGCGTTAGTGCAGGAAGATTTGCAAAAACTCGGAGAAATTTTGATGTGCGTTGCTCAGGAAGAAGAAGTAGGAAGAACTTATTCCACAGGGCAGTTGGCAAAGTTTTTCGGGGTTAGTATTACGACGATCAATAACTGGATAACCGGTAGACGGTTTATAGGGGTCGAACGAATGGAACGCAATAAGCAAGCACGTATTTCGGAAAATACAATCTGGATTTCGCCTACCGAAGAAAGAATACCTGTTCGTGATATTGTAGAAATTTATGAACAAAAACAGAGAAGAGGGAATTCATCCATCTCTGACGATGGAGGGAATCTTAACCGTATCCGATACATTATTGAAACCATTAACTATTTCGAGAAACGATATGGAAAGCCATATTCAGAAGTAATTGTAGAAAAAGGGAATCCTGATGATTCTGAGGATTGGATTTGGGCGAGGGAAGGGAAAGAATGGAAGTCATTACTTAAAGAGATAAAGGACTTATGATTGGCAAACCTGCTACAAATTTGGATGTGTTAATAAAAGCTTTTGGACATGCTATACATTCCATAAGAGACACTGACAGTACGGGCATGTCAAGCTCGATTTACGCCCAACGAGCAACCATATTTTTTTCTGATAATTCTAAATTGTATGTGACCGAAAAGCTGAATAAACAACAGATAATCGTAGAATACTGGTACGACTGGATTGCACCAGATGAGAAAACTGTCTGGGGAAAGTATCATGGCGAGCCGCATGAGGATAGAAGGTATCAAACGGTGACGGAACCATATCATGTTCATCCGCCAGAATATGCGAAGCTTACAAACAAGACAAGATTCCCTAATCACTATTACAACGACTTGTTCTCTATTGTTGAAGGGATTTTTCTATTTCATCTGCTGCCCGAAAAGTGAATATCTTATAGAAGCAACGGGGCTTTCTCTGTACTCATATCCATGGAATGAGAGAGCCCCGTTTTTTTGACTCGAAAATTAGACAGTATATTGACAAATTCATTATATTGTCTAAAAAGAGGGAGATACCAATGGACTTCTACAAGGATTTATTTTTAAATGCAGCAAACTTACTCTACACTTTTCTCGGTGACCAACAAGCTTCAGGTGCAAGGGGATCAGTACCTGCAGAGCTTGACGTCAAGACGGTGTATGGCTATGGTGGCCATCGTCCATTTGCCGGAAGGCGGAGCGACGCTCAATAATATTGCGAGGAAACTGGGCACCACCAAACAGAGCGTCAAGCAGCTGATCGACATTTTGGAGAAAAAGGGCTATGTCAATGTTGTCCCCAGCAAGCAGGATAAGCGCGCAGTCAATGTTGGAATTACAGAATCCGGCAAGCAAGTGCTCATGGAGTGCAGTGAAAAGTCGATTTACTTTTTCGCCGAAGCTTTTAAACATTTCACTACGGAAGAGATGGAAATCTTGTGGAGCTTGTTGAAGAAGCTGTATCGTTATGACGGTGAGGAGCAGAGCGGTTTTGAAGAGGAGATCGAATTCGAACGGGACAATCTGACGGAAGTTCAATCGAGAGCCATGAAAGAATTTGCAAGACTGAGAACGGAATCTGAAATGAAGAGGAGATCCAATGAATAACATTGTGACCGTTAGTAACTTGGAGAAAAGTTATGCTGCCAAAAAAGCCGTGGACGGTATTAGTTTCGTAGTCCGACAAGGGGAAATTGTTGGTTTGTTAGGTCCTAACGGGGCGGGGAAGAGTACGACGATCCATATATTGGCCACTATATTAACGGCTGATCAAGGGGAAGTGACGATTCTGGGCCATTCTCTACCCCGGGACGCCAAGCAGGTCAAACAGGGGATTGGAATCGTCCCTCAGGATTTGGCCATCTATGAAGAAATGACCGCTTGGCAAAACGTGCGTTTCTTTGCGGGACTGTACCATCTTAAAGGAAAACAGTTGGAAAATCAGGTGAAGGAAGCCTTGGAACTGGTAGGACTCCCAGAAGGCCTATATGACAGGGAATAGAAAACGGGAGCGCCATGCTGGAGTACAAGGGACAGCTTATCTATTTGCTGGCTTGGATTATTGGACTGTGGCTCCTGGGAAGCATGATTACGCGAAGGAAGATGAAGAAAGAAATGTATTAGCACAAAATTTACCCGGAACCCATTAGGAGCTCAAATCCCAATGGGTTCTTTTTTACCCATTGACTTCCTGCTTGGAATAATGTTACAGTCACTATAGACCGACGGTCGGTCGATGACGGTGGAGGAATGAACAATGAGAATTTCCAAAAAACCTGAAGAACGAAGAAACGAAATATTGGACGCTGCGGAGATGCTGTTTACGACCCAAGGATACTCCAACACGACCGTTAATGACATTCTGAACAAGGTCGGGATCGCCAAAGGGACGTTCTATTACTATTTTCAATCCAAGGAAGAAGTGATGGACGCCATTGTTATGCGATTCATAGACCTGGGGGTGCAGGCAGCCAAGCAGATTGCCGCAAATCCTGATTTGCAGGCCCATGAGAAAATCTTTCAGATCCTGATGGCCCAGAAGCCTGACGCCGGCCGCAAGGAACAAATGATCGAGCAGCTGCATGAAGTCAACAATGCGGAAATGCATCAGAAAAGCTTGGTGGAGACGATCCTCCAGCTAACCCCTGTGTTGACGGAGGTGATTGAACAAGGAATAGCGGAAGGCGCCTTCCGGACTCCTTATCCGAAGGAAACGGTAGAATTTCTGCTTGTGTCTTCCCAATTTTTATTTGACGAAGGAATTTTCGATTGGTCGCCCGAGGAATGGATGCAGAAAGCGTTAGCCTTTACCTATGTAATGGAAAAGACTCTGGGGGCAGAGAGAGGCAGCTTTAGCTATGTTCTTGAAATGATCGGGCAAGGTCCGAAAAATATACGCGATAAAGGAGCGGATTCCCATGAATAAAACCGAAGTGGCTGCCAAAGTATCGGAGAAATCAGGCGTAGGCCTCATGGAGTGCCACAAGGTCCTGGATGCTTTGGAGGAAGTGCTGAGCGAAGAACTGGCCCATTCTCAAGGTGTAAGCAATGCCTTGGATAAGGTGTACAGCGTGCTGCATTTTTTTAAAAATAAAAACAGGTGATGGCCGTGAACCCTATTATTGTGGTCAAAGATTTTGTGAAGAAATATGGGGATTTTACAGCGGTGGACCAGGTTTCGTTCGAGGTGGAAAGCGGGAGCATCTTTGCCTTCCTGGGACCGAACGGAGCAGGCAAAAGCACCACCATCAACACTTTGTGTACGATTATCGATAAAACCTCGGGAACGTTGCTGATCGACGGCAAAGATGTCAGCCGGGACAGAGACGAAGTGCGAAGTGTCATCGGTGTTGTCTTTCAAGATTCTACCCTCGACAGCAAAATGACGGTGGAAGAAAATCTGAAGATGCATTGTTATTTCTACGGCTTGCCCAAATCGGTCATGAATGAGCGGATCGACTTCGCCCTGGAAATTGTTGACCTCGTCGAATGGAAGAAAGCGATGGTCAGCACCCTGTCTGGAGGGATGAAGAGACGGGTGGAAATCGCCCGCAGCCTTCTGCACCTGCCTAAAGTGCTGTTCCTCGATGAGCCTACGACCGGTCTTGACCCTCAGACAAGATCGAATATTTGGGAGTATATCATCAAGCTGCAGAAGGAGAGAGACCTGACCATTTTCTTAACGACCCATTATATGGATGAAGCTGAAATCAGCGATAAAGTGGCGGTTATGGATCATGGCAAAATTATCGCCTTCGATACACCGAGCGCGTTAAAGCAGCGCTACACCAAGAACAAAGCGGACATCACGAGCACGGATGTGCCGGGGTTGGAAGCACTTCTGACCAAATTTAATATAAGCTTCACTAGAAACGGCGGTTATCATTCGGTAGAGTGGAGCAATCTGCCTTCATTGATGGAGGTCATCAGCGAGCACAGGCCAGCCATTCAAGAGCTGGAAATCAAGAAGGGGACCTTGAACGATGTGTTTCTCGAGATTACAGGAAAGGACATAAGGGGGTAGGCTGGGATGCGCATTATCGGGGCCTTATGGTTAAGAAATGTAAAGCTGTTTGTCCGAAACCGGGTGCAGATGATCTTAATTTTGATTATGCCGTTCTTTTATTTGTATTTGTTAAGTACCATTTTTCAAAGCACCCATGTCAGCAATCCGGTCAATTATGTGCTGGCCGGCATTGTGATTATCGTCGTCTTTCAGACGTCCCTGAATATAGCCACTTCCACGATTGAGGATATCGTCTCCGGGTATATGAAAGAAGTGCTGGTCAGCCCGGTTAAGAGAATACAGATCGCTCTGGGCCAGATCTTGTCCTCCACAACGATCGCCACCCTGCAAGGAATATTGATTCTGGCGGTAGGCTATCTGATCGGTATGAAGTATTCCTCTGCCGCTACGCCGCTGGCGGTTATCGGATTTATGATTTTTGTGGGACTGGTATTTTCGGCCTTCGGCCTATTCATCGCCACATCGGTTAGAAATTCCCAGACCTTCCAGATTGTTTCGGTCGCCATAACGACTCCGATTACTTTCTTATGCGGCGTTTATGTCCCGCTCAGCCTGCTTCCGGATGGCTTGCAGTTCATCGCTCTATTGAACCCGATGACCTACGCTGCGGCTTTCTTCAGAGCATTGAGCTTGGAGAAAATGTCCTTGCCCGCAGATGAGCTAATCGCTGAACAGCTTGCATTCAAGATAAACCACTTTGTCATTACGCCTCAAATCAGTATCCTCTTGGTTCTATCCTTCGGGCTGTTATTTTTATTGCTGTCCACCATCGCCTTTTCCAAAGTTGATTTTTCGAGAATGAACCGTCCCAAAGGGAATAAAGATATTTTTCAGCAGTGAACCTATTAGGATAAGGAGTTAAAATAAACCGGATGCTGATCTAACAATAAGACAGATTCTGCATAATATTGTAAATCTATCTAAAAATTTGTGATCGCCATTTTCGTGGGATATAATAGATAGAGGCAATTATTATTGCTGCTGTCTATTATTTTTTTTGAGAGGAGAGTTTATGTGAAAGGAAAGTTGTGGGGTAAGCTGGGCCGTGTCTTGACCAGCAGTTTGCTTGGATCGTCCATTATTCTGGGGAGTGCCTTATCCGCGCATGCCAACGATGAACCGGCCGTTCCGGACATCAGCCCATGGTCTGTAACCACTCTTAACGAAGGGGAGAAATACGGGATTTTCCCGCTGGGCTGGTACTATGACGGAACCTTCCGGCAGGCGATTTCCGCTGATAAATTGCAGTCCTTGCTCAATGATACAGCCGCAAAGCTGGATAAGCTGGGACTAACCAAGAAAGGGGATCTCGAGCTTCCTTCCTCGTCCGAGGCCGGAATTACCAGAGAAACGGTTGTTCTGTCCTTGTACGCTTTGTTGGCTCAATATGAGCTGCCCGAGGCGTTCGAGATCGATAAATCCGACCCGATAGAATACTTACAGCAGAAAGGCATCATCGAAGGAACCGATCGCGGTCTGGAGCTGGAACAGCTCTGTACGGTCGAACAGGCCACCGTATTGGCCAGCCGGCTTGTTCAATATACATATGACACCGCTCAAGGCGGAGCCCAAGGACTATTCTGGAAGGTGACTCACGGGGACAACACTCTTTATTTATTGGGATCTATTCATCTGGGCTCCCCGGAAATGTACCCGATGGATAAAGAGATCAGAGACGCCTTCGCTGCCTCCGATGATCTATGGGTGGAAGTGAATATGATGAACGATGATCCGGAACCGCTGAAGTATTTCAATCAATTAATGGTATACAGCGATGGAACGACCTTGAAGGATCATGTCTCCCAGGAAACCAATGAGAAGCTGCAAGAGGTTGTTGAAATGTTTGGGCTCCCCGCCGATATATTCGACACCTTCAAGCCATGGGTCGCTGCGAACAACATATCGATGCTCCATCTGTCCAATACCGTTGAAGATCTGGCTTTGGGCCAGGCTCTGGGTGTAGACCTATACTTCCTGCAGAATGCGCTTCTGACCGGGAAGCCGATTCATGAGTTGGAAGGCTATAAGCTGCAAGGAGATCTGTTCAACAACGTAGCTCCGGAAGTGCAGGAGAAAGAATTGAATGAGGTAATGGATGCCATCCTGAACCCGTCCGAAGACGACAATAGCGCCGAACAGTTCCGCCTGTGGCAGCAGTATTGGGCACAAGGGGATTTGGACAGCTTCACCAAGGAATACGTCAAGAGTGAACCAGCTCAGCGTCTGTTCGGAGAAAGGGACAAGAACATGGCGAAGAAGCTGGCTGAATTGCTTGAACAAGAAGGGGAACATACACACTTCGTTGTGGTGGGCGCAGGCCATTTTGTCATCAAGGGAATGATCGTCGACCTATTGAAGGAGAGAGGCTATAACGTGGAGTTTATTCAATAATTACGGATAGAGAGTAATAAAGAAGAACATCTTCGGCTCGACCGGAGATGTTCTTCTTTCTTGGTAAGATTATGCGGAGTTATAGATTTTTTTGGGAATAGATTTTGACCGATGTGGTCATCGAGATCAAACCTAATAGAATGGCCATTAAGACAGGAAGTGCATGGCCGGCCGGCTGGGGCAAAGCCGGTAAGACATCAAGATTGACAGAATTGGTCTGCAGCCATTTAATTACGAAAGGGCCGACAAAAGGCGTTAAAATAACAAACAGGGAAGAGATAAATTTCGTCTTTTCATACCCGTACTTATATTGAACCGGAAGCAGTACGCCGAAATAGGCCGTGATGAACAAGAACGACAGCCCGGCTGTAAACAGATTCAGCTGCTCCAGAGGAACCGGGGAGACGAAAGAGGTCACCGTATATATGGCATAGACACCGACAAAAATAATTAAGGAAAATAAATATCTGGCGTGGATCAGTGTTTTCCTTGTATAGGGGGTTGCACTAAGAAGCACGGCCCCTTTGTATTTGTCCTCCAGGCTCGAAAGGGTATTGAGCAAAATATATTCTGTGAAAAGAACGGTAATGAAAAAGCCCAGAAGGCCTCCACCGGGGAAGCTGATCTTAACCGTGATGAACATGGGAGCAATAATGGAGAACACGACCATGAACAACAAGTATTTTTTGACAAGCAGCAAATCCTTCTTCACAAGACTAAAAAGCATAATGACTCCCTCCAATGTACGCCAGCATGATCTGCTCGATACTTGGTCTTTCCACAAGCACATCTTTCATTTGTTCGCGTATCGCCGCTTTTTCCCTGGTAATCCCCGTAAATCCATAATTCGTTTCCCGCAGGGATAGAAACAACGGTCTCGTATGCTCGTTAAGCAGTTTCCGGTCCCCTTTAATCAAGCTATGTGTGTCCAATAAGACATCTTTCTCTTCTTGAAAAACGATATTTCCTTTGTCAATCAAAATAAGGACATCGGCAACCTTCTCCAGATCGGAGGTGATATGGGTGGAGAAAAATACGCTCTTTCCTTTCTTGCCCATAAAGTCCAGCAGGATATCCGCCAGTTCACTCCGTATCAACGGATCCAGACCGCTCGTCGGCTCATCCATGATTAACAAATCGGGATGGTGGGAAAGGGCCAGAGAGATGGCGTATTTCATCCGCATTCCTTTGGACAGTGTGGAGATTTTCTGATTCCGCTGCAGGCTGAAATGATCCAGATAGCTTCTAAAGGCGGATTCATCCCAGTTGGAGTATGCAGGAGCGATCACGCTTTTCATTTCACCAATCGTCATCTCATCATAAAAATATCCCTCGTCCAGCACGATCCCAATCCGGTTCTTCAGTTCGCGTTCCTTCTCCGTCAGCTCCCGGCCCAGAAAAGTAATGCTGCCGGCATCTTTCAAGGTGAGTCCCAGTATGGCTTTGATCGTCGTTGTTTTGCCGGAACCGTTGGCCCCTATAAAACCGGTAATACAGCCTTCCTGCAATGAAAAATCGATATGGTTCAAGCTAAAGGAAGGGTATTCCTTGGCCAGTCCCTTAACCTCCAGAATCGGATTCATTGGTCATCCTCCTCGAATATTAAATCCATCATTGAATACAGCTCTTCCCTGGAAATCCCGAGATTCCGGGCGATCTCCCACGCCTCTATCAGCTTGGCTTCCACCATTAGCCGCTTGGATTCCAGCAAGAGCTCCAGGTTGTCCGGGGCTACGAACGAGCCTTTCCCTGCTTTGGTGATAATAAAGCCTTCCGCTTCCAGCTCTTCAAAGACTCTTCTGGTCGTCAGAACACTGACATTCAAGTCTGTAGCTAATGCCCGGATGGAAGGAAGCGGCTCTCCCGCCTGCAATTCTCCCCGTAAAATAGCGGCTTTGATTTGTTCTTTGATCTGTAGATACAAAGGTTGATCCGACACATTGCTAATGATTATTTTCATGGAACAGCCCTTTCTGGATAACTGTTAATGTCATACATACACAGAATATACACAATATACAGTATACGAGAGAATTAATTTTGGTGCAAGTGGGGTTCGAAGTGTTTTTGTCTTTCTAGGAATGGAGGTGAAGGAGGATGAACGGAAGGAAGAGGACGCCTGGAGAAATAAACGAGAGGCTGTCCCCATATTGTTCGCATAAAACGGGTACGTCCCTAAATGAAGCAAAAAAGGACCTCAAATCCCATTATGGAGCGGGGAAGGGGTCCTTTTTTAAAATATAAGTATAAGTTATCATCTATACCTGTTCTTATTCTTACCACATTAGAAAGTTTAAGTTCACCTTATACCTATTCTTATATTTCATCGGTAAACGCGCCTGTCCCAAGGACGGCGATAGCCGTTTATCCTTGCGCAGTCATATTTAATTCCAGGTGGGGCGTGAAAAATGATAATCGACTTATGAAACAGCACTCTTGGTAATTATCTACGCAGTTCCATGGGTGACACCGAGTTCGGTTAAGTACTGCCTATACGCGATGCTCATCCGGTCGCTCTTGAGCGACAGTTCTATCTGAAGATCGAGCGGAAGGTCCTCGGGCTTCTGATTTTCCACGATCGGCTTGTCCTGTGCAAAAATCATATCCTGAAACTTAACCATCTCTTCATCGGTTAAATCCGTTTCATAGTTGAAGGACATTACGCCGAACGCGACAGACTTCGTCTCCGTGAGCGGCAGCACCGTCAGCAGGATCGACATCAGGTTGCCGTTCTCTTCATCCCGCTTGGTGAATTTGACCGATAAAGGCCGCAGTACTTCGTAGGTATAGTAGACGTGCTTCGCCTGCCCGGTTCCGTCGGGATCGGGCTGGAAGATGGCGATTTCGTCCGAACGGATGCAGCCGTCCTCTGTCTTGTGAACGCGATAATCGCCGATTTCTCTATGAGTCTCGACACCGAGATAGCCTTCGTGAACAACAGCCAGATGGCCCACATCCAGGAAATTCTCAATCACCCGCGGCGGTTTGGCGTTCACTTCCTGCGGTCCCCAAATCACATTGCGGAATGCCGGATCATCGAATTCCGGAAGCGAAAACATCCCGGCGTCTTCTCCGCCGAGATTCACCCAGACGAAACCATAGCGCTCTCGGCAGCCGTAGGCGATGGCCTTCGCTTTGGTCGGAATGGCTTGCGTCTCCGGCAATTGCGGAATTTTGACGCAGGCGCCCGAGGGGTCATATTCCCAAGCGTGATAGGGGCAGACGAGGTTGCCGTTGCGCACACATCCAAGCGATAATGCGGCTCCGCGGTGGATACACAGATCTTTGAAAGCGTGAATGCCGGTTTCCGTACGGAATACGACGATACGCTCGCCCATTAATGTAACCTGTACAGGCTTGTCCTGAACATCGGAAGAACGGCAGACGGCGATCCATTCCCGGTGCAATACGGGGTCCTGAACCAACATGCGGATAGACATCCTTTCTCTGTAAAAAATCGATTGAATTCTCTTGCGTACCATTATAGGCGTGTATATACGGAAAGTCAACGAAAAGGCGAACATTTGAAATATGCTTTGAGTAAAATGTAAGTTTTTATTTGCAATTCAGCAACATTCAACTATAATATGGACATAATCATTCGGGAAAATATAGTGATGGGGGACTAACACGTGAAACAGGGGAAGCAGGACGATAGTATTCATCTGATTGTAGGCGTCGACGAAAAAATCGGTTACGGCAAGGCCTTGTTGCTGGGCCTGCAGCATGTATTGGCCATGGACTTGTATATAGCCCCGATCATTATTGCGGGGCTATTGTCCTTCGATTCGGTCAATACTTCCTTTTTTATCCAAATGTGCTTCTTTGCGACGGGGATTGCCACATTGATTCAGGTGGGCTTCGGCATCAAGCTGCCGGTAGTCCAGGGCCCATCGTATGTCCCCATCGGAGCGATTGGGGCTATCGGGAGCAAGCTGGGACTCGGAGCCGTGACGGGGAGTCTGATTCCCGGGGCGCTGCTTATTGCCGTGCTCGGTTACCCGCTCAAGCTGTTTGCCAAAGCGGTGCGCAAAATCATTCCGCCAATCGTCGGCGGCACGGTGATCGTTGTCGTCGGGATTTCGCTGATGCCCATAGCTGCTAACAATATTTATGGGTCTCCCGGCAGCATCGGGGACAATGTTCTGATTGCCGCCGTATCCGCCGGGGCGTTGGGCGTATGTATATTGCTGGGGCGCAAGATGAGCGGGACAGGCACCTTCTTCCGTCTGGTCTCCGTTATCGTTGCGATTATCGTCGGCACCATTACCGCTTCGTTCTTCGGCAAGGTCGATTTTAGCCCGGTCCTGGCGGCGAACTGGTTCTCCCTGCCGAAGCTGTTTCCGTTCGGTACCCCGGTTTTTGACTGGAGCGCCATGCTGACCATGGTTTTTGTTTATCTCATTATTCTGATAGAAACGACCGGAACCTGGTTCGTCGTCTCGTCGGTTACCGGCAAGGAGCTGACGGAGGAACGGCTGAACCGCGCCGCGGGCGGGGAAGGACTCGGCTGCTTCGTCGGAGCCTTGGTCGGCAGCACTCCGATGACCGGCTATTCCTCCAATGCGGGCCTGATTGCGGTGACCGGG
This sequence comes from Paenibacillus sp. SAFN-117, assembly GCF_051966115.1. NCBI lineage: Bacteria > Bacillati > Bacillota > Bacilli > Caryophanales > Paenibacillaceae > Paenibacillus > Paenibacillus sp. SAFN-117. The sequence goes on along the minus strand of NZ_JBQCLK010000040.1, from coordinate 641 downwards.
GTCGCCAGCCGGATGGCTATTATGGCAGGCGGAGTCCTGCTCGTATGCTTAGGCCTGCTGCCGAAGCTGTCGGCGCTTATCACCTGTGTGCCGGAGCCGGTCATTAACGGCATCTTCGGCATCGTCGCGATCGCCGTGCTGACGAACGGAATGAAGGTCATTCAGCACATATCGATCAACGAGCGGAATATGCTGATTATCGGTGTTCCCATCCTGCTGACCGTCGCCGTTACCGTTCTCCCCAAGGAGGTTCTGCAGGGCCTGCCGGATTTCGCCAATTATGTCCTGTCCTCGGGAATCGCTGTCGGAGCGCTGGCAACGGTTGTCCTGAACCTGATTATTCCGGAGAAGAAGCGAGAAGCCTGACCGTAGAAGCAGGGGCGGCGGTGTTTTGATTCTCGTTCGCGGAACAAAGTAAATCCGAGCCTGTATGCAATCAGTCCCAATATGACTAGATTGCTGCAATAATAGAAATCCATCGCATTCGGTGGATAACGCTATCAACTTACACAAACTTCTTGGCGCTACCTTCAATAGTGTGAAATTTGAAAACTAAATGGATTTCATCAGGCTGTTGAGAAAAGGGGGTTAAGCAGTTAATTTACGATCCCCAAATACAAAATTGGTTAAACTTGTAAGAA
>NZ_JBQCLK010000039.1:58032-67781 GCF_051966115.1 Paenibacillus sp. SAFN-117 | reverse complement strand
TCCAACAATGGTTTGCTGGTTTACCCAGCTACATCAAGGCCTATCTGCCGAATTTAAGCTGCGAAAGTTGAGTTAATTATTCTAAAGTTAAAAAACAAATACAAAGGTCAGCGGGCGGTACTGCAGGTTCTATGCCCAATATATCAAAAAGTAAAATGCTAAATTTTGAAGTAATATATCCTAATGCAGAATTACAAGATAAATTTTCTGAGATAGTTCTTCACATTGAACAACAAAAGAACAAACATTCTCAATCCCTCCAACAACTAGAATCCAACTTCCAAGCACTTCTTCAAAAAGCCTTCAAGGGCGAATTGACAGTGAAGGATGGTGTAACGGTCTAAATGGGTGACGTGCAGCTAACGAATTTTGAATTTCTCAGTGCAAATAAAACTTATGCCAGCTTTGCTGGCGCATGTATTGAGGCAGAAAAGGCGTTGGTCGTCAGCCCTGCGACCTGCGCGATTCTCAGCCGGCGGGCATTAGAGCTTGCTGTCAAATGGCTGTTTACCTATGATAGCGACTTGAAGGTTCCCTATCAAGATAATTTGTCGAGCTTGATTCACGATGTAACGTTTCTCCGCGTTATCGATCAATCCATGCTGCCTCAGCTAAAATATATTACGAAGCTAGGCAATATCGCTGTGCATTCGAATGCGACGATCAGCCGCGGCGAAGCAATCCTGTCACTTCGTAACCTACATAACTTCATCAGTTGGATCGACTATTGCTATTCGGTCGATTATACCGCAAGAAGCTTTGATGAACAACTTCTATTGGAAGAGAACAAGCATCAAGAGAAAGTGAGACCTCAGGAGCTGCAGGATTTATACGACCGCTTGGGTTCGAAGGACCGGAAGCTGGAAGATCTGATCAAAGAAAACGAAGAGCTTCGGAAGCTGCTGGCCGAACGCAAGGCACAGAATACACAGGAGTATGACTTTGTGCCGGATCAAATTAGTGAATACGAGACCCGAAAACGTTATATTGATCTGGAGCTGAAGTTGGCTGGCTGGATATTCAATAAAAATGTAGAAGAAGAGTTTGAAGTACAAGGTATGCCAAACGGCCAGGGGAGCGGTTATGTCGATTACGTTTTATTCGGCGAGAACGGGAAGCCGCTTGCCGTTGTGGAAGCGAAAAGGACAAGTTCAGATCCCAATGTGGGCAAGCAGCAAGCGAAGCTTTACGCAGATTGTTTGGAGCAGCGGTATGGACAGCGTCCGTTGATCTATTATACGAATGGATTTGTAACGAACTTCTGGGATGATCTTCACTATGCCAGTCGACAAGTATCCGGGTTTGCCAGTCAGGATGAGCTGCAGCTGCTCTTGAACAGGCGCTCTATCTGTAGGCCGCTGCAGGATGTACTAATCAACAACTCCATTGTAAATCGTCCTTATCAGCATGAAGCAGTCCTTTCGGTTTGTGATGCATTAAACAAGGGACAGCGGACCGCTTTGCTTGTCATGGCGACAGGCAGCGGTAAAACACGTACCGCGAGTGCCATTGTTGATGTGCTTAGCCGATATAACTGGGTGAAGAATGTGCTGTTCCTTGCGGATCGCACCACGCTTGTTCGCCAAGCCAAAAACAGCTTCAGCCAGTATTTGCCCGATATGACGCTGTGCAACCTGCTGGACAGCAAGGACAACCCGGAGACGGCGAGAATTGTTTTCTCTACTTACCCGACGATGATGAACGCAATCGATGAGGCCAAGCGGAAGGACGGCAAAAAGCTGTTTACGGTTGGTCATTTTGACTTAATTATCATCGATGAATCGCATCGAAGCGTCTACAAGAAATATAAGGCCATATTCGAATATTTTGATGCCATCCTCTTAGGATTGACAGCAACTCCTAAAGATGAAGTCGACAAAAACACATACGACGTGTTCCGTCTGGAAAATGGCGTTCCGACTTTTGCCTACGAACTGGAGCAAGCGGTCAAGGAAGGACACTTAGTGGATTACCGCACGGTGGAAACGACGACGAAGATTATGGATGACGGCATCCGCTACGATGATCTGTCCGAAGAGGAAAAAGAGCAATACGAAGAAGTATTGCTTGAGGATGAAGAAGAGGAGCCGCGGGATATCGACAGTGCGGCGATTAATGAGTGGTTGTTTAACCAGGATACGATAGACCGGGTGCTGCAGTTTGTGATGGAGCGGGGTCTGAAGGTTGAAGGCGGAGACAAACTGGGTAAGACCATCATTTTTGCCAAAAACCATAGGCACGCAGTAGCAATCGTGGAGCGATTTGATTGCCTGTATCCGAAATTGAAGGGTCATTTTGCACGGGTCATTGATATCAAAACGAATTATTATCAATCCCTGATTGATGATTTTTCCATATGGAACAAGCTTCCGCAAATTGCTGTTTCTGTAGATATGCTGGATACAGGCGTAGACATCCCTGAGGTTGTCAATCTGGTATTTTTCAAGAGGGTTCGTTCGAAGTCGAAGTTTTGGCAGATGGTAGGTCGTGGAACACGGCTATGTAAAGATCTTCATGGTATTGGTGAGGACAAAAAGGAATTTTTGATCTTTGATTTTTGTCGGAACTTTGAGTTTTTCCGGGCAAATCCAAAAGGGAAGGATACCGATATTGCCGAAACTTTATCGGAGAAATTATTCAATGTACGTACCCAGATTGTACGTGAACTTCAGCAACTGCGTTATCAAGAACCAGAGTATATCGCACATCGCGCCGAATTGGTAAAACTGTTGAAAGATAGCGTGAGTACGTTAAATGAGGAGCATTTTCGCATCAGGCAGCATATCCAATATGTCCATAAGTATAAAAATGACAATGCATGGCACTCCTTAAGTGATACCGATATGGGAGATTTGAAGGAGTATATAGCTCCTCTTGTCGTTTCTTTAGACAGCGATGAATTAGCAAAGCGGTTTGACTATATGATGCTGATCATCGAATTGGCTAAGCTTCAGGGGACACAATCGGCGAAACCGATTCGCAAAGTCATAGAGACGGCAGAAAAACTCTCCAAGTTGGGTACGATTCCTCAAATCGTCGCTCAGCGAGATGTAATAGAGAAGGTCATGATGGCAGAATTCTGGGAAGAAGCGGACATCTTCGAAATGGAGAAAGTTCGTGTTGCTTTACGGGATCTAATTAAGTTTCTGGAACGGGAAACGCAGCAAATTTATTATACGAATTTTAAAGATGAGTGGCTTGCTGTGGAGGAGAGCCGCGGCTTTTATAACACCAATGACCTGCAAAATTACCGCAAAAAAGTAAACCAATATTTACAGACGAACAAGGATCAAATAGCTATTTATAAATTGCGCAACAATAAACAGATAACGAAACAAGATTTGGAGACGCTTGAACATATTCTATGGGCAGAGCTCGGAACCAAAGAAGATTACGAGCGGGAATATAAAGATTTACCAGTAACGAAGCTTGTAAGGAAGGTTGTAGGACTTGATCAGGAGGCCGCGAATGAAGCATTCATGGTGTTCCTGCAGGAAAATCGGTTGAATGTCAATCAACTTCGGTTTGTAAAACTGATTATCGATTATGTAGTTAAGAACGGTATCATTGAAAAATCCGTACTCCAAGAGGAGCCGTTCCGCTCGGTTGGCAGTATAACGGAACTGTTCAGCAATAATCTGGACGATGCACGAGCAATTATCGGTATAATAGATACGATTAATAAGAACGCTGAGGTTGCTGGGGCTTAGTTTTTACGGATTATAGACACCACTAATTTAATTACTTGCATCTGGGCGTAACTAAAATGGACATCTATTTTAGTGCTTCCTCGCTACTCTGGGTGGGGTAAATAGACAGCGATTTTATATGGAGAGGCGGGCATGATAAGCTGGTTAGCAACGCGAATTCCTTACCCTTCGCGGCTTTCGCGAGTACTCATGCCCGCAGAGGCTCCATGTCAAATCGCTCTATTATGCCTCTCAAACGTAGTTTTTCCCATGTAGTATAGCGAAGAGCCTTTTAGTTACGCCTTTTTTAAATTAACGTTTTCGGGGTGAAGAAGTAATGATTAAAGAAATTTCCATTAAGAAGATAGCAGCTTATGATAATACAGGTGTTGTCTTTAGTGGATCGGGTATAGTCGAGGTTGTCGCTGAAATGTCAATTGTGACCAAAGCTTGAAGAAAAGTTTGAACTTTTTTTCACAAAGTGGTCCGGCCCCTGTACACAGGATGGAAAAACAGCTTTAATAAAGGTATAAGCTGCAACCTTATAAGCATCCTTAGTGCTAGTTTATTATTACTATTAAGAAATGGATGTGAGCGGGAATGAAAGTGCCTGTAGGAATCTCCAACCGTCATATTCACTTAAGCCAACAACATCTGGAAGAGTTGTTCGGAGCGGGTTACCAGCTCAATAAATTGCGAGATCTTAAGCAGGTCGGACAATACGCTGCGGAGGAGACGGTAACTCTAATCGGCCCTAAGGGGAAGATTAACAACGTGCGGGTATTGGGACCGCTGCGCAAAGAGACACAAGTTGAAATTTCCCGCACGGACAGTTATCTGCTCGGTGTGGAGCCGCCGATTCGCGATTCGGGGGATCTGGCAGGAAGCGCCGGCATTATAGTTCAGGGGCCGCATGGGGAAGTTGTACTGGATCAAGGAGTCATCCTGGCCTTCCGTCATATTCACTTCTCGCCGGAAGATGCGGAGCATTTCGGGGTTAAGGATAAGCAATTTGTCTGGGTATCGGTGGGAGGCACCCGTTCCTTGATTTTGGAAAATGTTCTGTGCCGCGTGCATCCGGACTATCGTCTGGAATTCCATATCGATACCGATGAAGCCAACGCCGCCGGTCTGCGCAATGGCATGGAGCTGGAGGTCATCGTTCCTTACCGGAAGGAAGCCGTTACTTATGACGAGATCCGCCGTAAGGAGAAGCAGCTCGTGCTTGTATTGAACTGCGGAAGCTCTTCCGTTAAATATAAGCTCTACGAAATGCCTACGAACAAGCTGCTGGATTCCGACTACTTACAGGGAGTTAAACGGGAGGAACAGGAGAATGTTATTCGCGACGTGATCCAGAAGTTTTCCCATCTGGATATTTCCATCGTCTCCCACAGAGTGGTTCATGGAGGAGAGGCCTTCAAGAGTTCTGTTATCATTGACGAGGACGTCAAGGAGAAGATCAGACAATACGGTCGGTTCGCACCGCTGCATAATCCGATCAACCTGAAAGGCATTGAGCTGGCACAGCGTTATCTGCCCAAATCCGTTCACGTGGCCGTGTTCGATACCGCCTTCCACCAGACGATGCCGCCGTCCTCGTACCTTTACTCCATCCCGTACAAATATTACGAGCAGTACGGCATTCGGAAATATGGATTTCACGGCAGCTCGCACCGCTATGTCATGCATCGTGCGGAGCAGTTGATGGAGACACCGAAGGAGAAGCTGCGCCTGATCAGCTGCCATATTGGAAGCGGGGTCAGCATTACGGCCATCCGCAACGGCGAATCCATCGACACATCGATGGGAATGACCCCGCTGGCCGGATTGACGATGGGAACGAGAAGCGGCAATATCGATCCTGCGATCATCCCATACATTCAGGAAATAGAGGGGACCGATTCTTCGGGAGCCATCGATATTCTGAATACTCAAAGCGGATTGCTGGGCGTGTCCGGCGTATCCGGGGATCTTCGGGAGGTCATGGCCGGAGCCAAGGCAGGAATCAAACGATGTGAACTGGCCCTGCAGCTGTTCACTACCCGCTTGCACAGTTATATAGGACTTTACCTTGCTATATTGAACGGAGTCGACGGTATCATCTTTACCGCCGGAATCGGCCAGAACAGCCCGGAAGTCCGGCAGAAGGTATGCAACGGACTGGAATCGTTCGGAATCATCCTCGATCGCGAGGCCAACCGCACGATCAAGAGCGAGGGCTTCATCAGCAGTCCGTATTCGCCTGTCAAAGTCATGGTCGTCCCGACGAACGAAGAATTGGTGATGGCTACCGACGCCTATCAGTTATACGTCAAAAATCCGGATGCAAATACGGCTGCCAAACAGACTCCAACGATCGGCACCGCGTAATCATTCATGTTATTTATAAATTAGATACAATGCGATACAAAGAGGCTGCCCAGGTCACTTATGACGGAGGGCAGCCTTCCTTTTTGAAAATTAGCTGTCAGCCCATGATGCCCATGATGACGTGGGCGACAACTATCTTGAAAATCCGTCTATTTTCATTTTCTGCTGGTGCCGTGCAAACAGAATGCTTCGTCTAACTGGATTTCCTCCATCTAGTTTGCCTGTTTAAGGTGAAAAGCGAAAACTAACTGGATTTCCTCCAGCTATTTTACGATTAAAGGGCGTTATCAGCAGAAAGTACCGATTCTAACTGTAGTTTTTCCATTTACTTTAATCGCTTTCTACCTTTCGTTTTAATTTACCTGCATAAAATCCAGCCAGATGACTTTTTTCGGCCAGCCGGGCTGGTTTCGGCGTTGCTCCCTATTCAGTCCCATCAATCCTTTAAGTGGATTATCTTTAGCATATTGGGGGCTGACCACCCGCCATGCAGCGCACAACGCACGCCGGGACAAGTTAAGAAAAGCAAAAAAACTGCCCTCCAGTAGTTGTTTACTGAAGGACAGCTCATCCTTGTATTGCATCCGGGCTTCATTATTATTGTGCCGCGGCTGCTTCCATCATTTCCACGAATTGATCGGGATCGATTCCCTGGCTTTCCAAAGCGCTCAGGAACTCTTCCCACTCTTCATCGGTCATATTCTCGAAGTCAAAGCCTTGCAAAGCTTCCCAGTCAATACCTTCCAAGCCTTCCATACCCAGCTCTCCCGTAAGCTCATCCTCGTCGTAATAGACATCGGCGCCGCCATAGAGAGAATCCATTTTCTCGATGAACTCTTCCAGCTTGACTGCATCGGTAGGAACTCCGATCTTGAATTCTACTTCTTCATTGATGTTGGTATATTTCACGTCACCTTTTAACCCGAGCTTGAAATTCATGTCTTCGTCCTTGACATCGACATCCAGGTTAATGGCTTGGTAGTTTACGAAGTCTTGTTTGTTAACGGCAGTCAAAATGCTGAACTCGTTAATTTTTAACGACTTGCGCATTTCATCGATAGCTTCCTTCAGCTTGCCGGCATCGGTAGACTCGAGATCCTTCTTGGCGGTATCCAGCTCTTCCTTGCTAATTTGGAACATGCCGGCATATTTTTCGCTGGCGATCAAATCAATGATTTGCGGTGCCGCTTTTTCAACGATGGTTTTGACGGCTTCTTCCAGATTCTCATCAGTAATCGTGAATTTCACGACGTTTTTAGCTTCAATGCCTTCAGGCAGCTGAGCTTCGTCCTTTTTCAACAGTTGGAAATGATTCTGCTCATCGAAGCTGCCGAGAAGAGCCTTCAGCGCATCCTGACTGAATTCCTGCTGTTTCTTGAAGTTCAAGAGCTCCGGATTGAATTCTTCTCCGGCTTGCTCGCTCAGTTCTTTCATATCCATTTCGACAAATTTACCGACAAGCTCCTGCGGAAGAGGCATCATCGGAATGTTGGGGATTTTCACCCACATTTTATCCTGGGTAAGGACGAACGGGATGCTGAATTTCATCTCCATGTCGCCTTTCAGGTTCATTTCCAGCGTCATCTCGATCTGCTGAGGATCCTGCTTGAACACTCCGCTCGCTTTAATATCAGCGTTTTTCAGCATTTCGCTGACCATCGCCATCTCAGGGTTAGCATTCAGCACTTCTTCCGGAAAATCCATCGACATAGTCATTCCCATCTCGAAGGCACCGGACTTCATATTCATAGTGTTGGTCAAGCCTGTTTCAATAGCGCTTTTAGGCGATGGTTTTTTCCCACAGCCGGCTACGATAAGCGCGATGGAAAGCATTAGTGCAACAATTAACCCCAATTTTTTTCTTTTAATAGACATTTCTTCTCTCCTCACTCCTTTAGCAATCGTGCAGCCAAATTCGAATATACCATAAATCGACATATGGAGAAATGGTCCCTTAGAATCGAAATATCCCTGAAAAATGGTAAGTTCCCTATAAAAGAACAGTAGTTTTATTCCTTTAAAGTCATAAGTTTAAGTTGGTTTTCCGCGTCGTTATACACTTTTTTGGAACTTCGTCAAAGTCGGCAATTTTGAAAAGCAAGGAATATTCATGAAAAAAGGGGAGTGAAAAAGATAAATGCAAACGGTTAATACTGTAAAACATTTCCAATATATATGGCAGAAATTATTTGAATATAGGTCCAAATACCTAAAAAAATATTAGTTTCGGATTAATTGCTGCCTGGGGAGTAGATGTTTTTCTAGGTTCGGAAGAGCAGCCGCATGGACTAGGCAGCTTTCATCTTCGCGTGGTGGGCAAACGCCGATTTCCAGTAGATAGCCTTCGATTTTAGTTGAATGCCTCGTGTTTATTCGGCAGCCGAATGCATACAAATGTAGAAAATGCATGAACCACCTGATGCATATAAAAGGGGACACGGACATGAATTCTGTCGAACCGACTCTTCAAGAATGGAAGGAATGCATTGCCGCGGCTTTGCATTTCAAACAACTTCGCTGCTGGAATTGGATAACCGACGAAATGGTGTTCGGCGTGCAGAATCCGGAAGACGGGAAGATCGGGTATTGCTGCATAATGGGCTCTTCGGACGATATTGCCGATATGGCGGCTCTGTCGATCCATCTGGGCAGCGAGGGCCTCGAAGGGCTCCGGAGGATACGCAGTGAGGATCTTCTCCCCGATGAATTGCTGCATGCCCAGCATTGTATAATGGTTTCTTTCGAAAATCGGGAAATGCTGGAAAAGCACGATGTGGAGCTTTATAAAAAAATAGGCCTGAAGTGCAGCAAGAATGGTTGGCCCTATTTCCGTTATTTTGAGCCGGGTTATGTTCCATGGCTATTGAGCGGGGCGCAGGTCCGGTTTATGACTATAGCTATAAAGCAAGTAATCGAAACGGCTTTGCGGTTTAAATCCAATCCGGGCCTGCTGCGGCGGGAGGACCATCCATATTACCTGGTACGGGTTCCGTTTAGGCGGAACGGCGGTTTGATCTGGACGGACCGGTGGGCGGTACCGGAACCGATGGTTCGCTCTCGGGTTCCTGCAGTTTGGCTGGATGAATTGAGTCTGCGCCGAATCCAGGGAACCCTGCCGAAATGGATGGGGATATGGGAAATGGATGTTTTCTATGCTCCGGTGCCTTTGAAGGGCAGGGACAAGCTGTATTTTCCGAAGATGTGTTTAATCGTTGATCATTATTCCGGCGAGGTATTGCACACTCATTGGTCTGAGACCGGCGGGGAGCCGTTGGAATTCGTCGAACAGTGGATAGCATTGATGCAGCGTCTGGGAGGAAGGCCTTTCAAGCTTTTGGTACAGAGAGAGGAAGTGCTGGAATCCTTCGAATCGGTCGCTCTCGGTCTTAATATCCAGCTGGAGCGGGCTCCGCGGCTTTACAGGCTGGAGGAGATCAAGATGCATCTTTATGATGAACTGGCCCCTTTTTAGATTTTGGGAAAGTTCCCCGTTCCTGCGAACTTCGAAGCGATGAACCGCGCATCTGTTTCCCGGACCGGCCTTCAGCCGTCCCTGCCGATCACGGAAGCTCGTATGACGCGATTACGATGAAGATACCGGACACCGCTTATTTGGGTAATATCCCCTTCGCTCAGTTTGGTGGAGCGAGCCGTTGGGAGCACTCGGGGAGATAGTAGGAGATGAAG
>NZ_JBQCLK010000039.1:43717-57932 GCF_051966115.1 Paenibacillus sp. SAFN-117 | reverse complement strand
GTCTGAAGCGGGGAAGGCAGACGAGTCTCCCCCGCATTTGGGTAATATCCCCTTCGCTCAGTTTGATGGAATGGGCTACAAGGTGCACTCAGGGAGATAGTAGGAGATGAAGGTCTGAAGCGGGGAAGGCAGACGAGTCTCCCCCGCATTTGGGTAATATCCCCTTCGCTCAGTTTGATGGAATGGGCTGCTAGGTGCACTCAGGGAGATAGTAGGAGATGAAGGCCTGAAGCGAGGAAGGCAGACGAATCTCCCCCGCATTTGGGCAATATCCCCTTCGCTCAGTTTGGTGGAATGGGCTGCTGGGAGCACTCAGGTTAATGTAAGCCTATGAAGACGTGGGTTTGGAACCGGGAAGGTGATGTTCGGCAACATCGTGAATAAAGTGACAAAGACCTGCGAAAGTGCAGGTCTTTTCAACGCTTTTAGCTTAAATCAGCCAAAGACGCGCAAATGTGCAGGTGAATTTGGCCATTTGGCCTGATTTTCAGGTTTTTGCGGCAAAAGACCTGCACTTTCGCTCGTCTTTTCCGGGATTTATCCGATTCCCGATAAAAGACCTGCACTTTCGCTTGTCTTTTGATGCATGGAATCAACGGTTCCAGGAAAACGAACATTTAGCAGAGTGTTGTTAGGCCAAAACCGGGTATATTCCCAGGGGCCTCGCTCCTTATCTATAGCTAGATAAAACGGTATAGGATGGAATCCTGTATCGGCTTGTAGCCGATAGTTTGGTAGATTTTGTTGGAGGTGTTGTTTGCCAGATCGGTATACAAGGTGCAGAAGCGGTAGCCTCGATCAAGCAGAAGCTGGCTGAGGGAAGCGACACAAGATGTGGCGTAGCCTTTGCCCCTGAACTCTGCAGGAGTATAGACCATATTGATGGTGACGCCACTGGCTGTCGGTCTCGCCATCATGGCCATGGAGACGGCTTTCTTGTCCTCCCACAGATAGAGGGAGCGTTCCTCCACACCGTTCCGTGCTTTGGCCAAAGCCTGTTCATGGGAAATAAGCTCTCCCACTTCCTTGGCAAACTGATACAGCCATTCCGCGGTTAGATGAATATCTTCCGCCGTCGCGACTCTTAACTGACCCGGGCTGTAGTCCATGTCGAGGACCCGGTCGAGGCGGTAAATGCGCTGATTCATGACCACCTCGGATGAGCACTGGGTGTTCCGTTCCCAAGCCCGAATGAATTCGGCAGCAAGAACCGGATCGCCTACCGGATCGCCTATCACTCCCGGCACGCTTATGTTCATGGCCATCACGCTGTTCGCCGCGAACAGGAGCGCTTCCTTCCCAAGCTTGGGAGGCTTGCCTGCTAGAATCAGCCCTTTAGGCGGGGTCATAAGCACTATAAGGATAGGTTCATCCCCCTCTTTCACCGCGGCCATGACCGGTTCGCCTTCCATTCTCCTCTTTCCCTCAGCAAGGGAGTGCAGAATTCCAAGGGCGAGGCTGTTCTCGGCTTCGTGCCGCTCCAGGAAAGCCCCCACCTGCTCCAAAAATTGCCTTGGATCGTTATAGATGTGCCATTTCATCGCTATCACATCCCGCTTTCTTCTTATTATTAGAGGCGAGGCGAACTAAGCTGCAGATAGACTATATCTCATTATTAAAGCAATCTCTGATTCGCTAAGGTTAAACGATTTTTTTCACTCCATGGTTGACTGATTTAGTAAAAAGAATAGGTGGTCAAAAGGGAATCTTGGCTCCTCCTCGTCCAGCCGGTTCAGGACCGGAAGCGCAAAGTAATGGGGAGAGCCCCTTTCGAATCATACATCCATCCATTAAAAAATCACGATAATTGCAAGGCTCCGGGTCATTTGGCGAATGTGCCCGGTCATTTTTTTCCAGACTTTTTTAACTATCATAGCTTCTGCATGCCAAAAGTCAATAAAGAATTTCAACAAAAGAGGCGACTTTGTTACCCGCCTCTGCACAGTTTTTGGTCTAAGGGACTTCAGAGACCTTAATCGGTCCAGAAGGGCCCTCCGGCAGCTTTACCGGACTCAGATAACCTTATTCTCATAAAAAGCAGGGGGAAAGAAGAGAAATCTATGAAATAAACGCATCGGTGTCCGTTAGCCTAACAGAACAGCCCACTTTGACAAAAATAAGGCCTCTCCTGTCCGTCAGTTTCATTGCGGCTGTATAACGGTTGAACTTTGGCTAGCACCATTCTCCTACCGTCCACCTGTCCGCACTTATTCGGGCCCCTCGATATGTTCGTACGAATCACCCGAAAGGACCTGCTACTCACCTACGAACAGCCTATGAACCATGGGCAATATGCTGCGAAAAGCCTGCATAAATAGAGACAAAGCGGCGCGATTGCGGAGGAAGCTTCAAAGAGATGAAGCTTTCTTACTGCAAATAGGGTAAACTAGAACCATGGACAACGCAGATTGGCCGGCATTTAGGGCCGGCTTGGCGTAAATTTTGCCGGAGGGATAGGAATGAGTAGACATGGGGGCAGACAGACAGAGCAGAGAAAAGCGGAGCATATCGACATTTGTTTGAACCGGGATGTGGCGGGCCAAGGGATCAGCACGGGACTGGAAGCTTATCGGTTTCGTCACAGTGCGCTTCCGGAAATCGATTTTGCGGAGATTCGGCTGAATTCCTCCTTCCTCGGAAAACAACTGGAGGCGCCGCTAATGATCAGCTCGATGACCGGCGGAACGAAGGAAGCGGCGGATATCAACCGGCGGATAGCGGAAGCTGCGGAAAGCAGAGGCTGGGCGATGGGGCTCGGTTCGGTACGCGCAGCGATCGAACACCCGGAGCTTGCCGCCACTTTTCGGGTGCGCGATGTAGCGCCGTCGATTCCCGTCCTGGCCAATCTGGGAGCGGTTCAGCTCAATTACGGCTATGGCGTTGACCATTGCCGCCGTGCGGTGGAGCTGTCCGGGGCCGATGGCTTGGTGCTTCATCTCAATAGCATGCAGGAGCTGTTTCAGCCTGAAGGAAATACAAATTTTAAAGGGCTGCTGAAGAAGATAGAACAGGTCTGCCGTGAACTGAAAGTGCCGGTCGGTGTGAAAGAGGTCGGCTGGGGCATTCGCGGCGATCTCGCCCAGGCTCTGTCCGAAGCGGGAGTCTCGTTCATCGATGTGGCGGGTGCGGGAGGAACCTCCTGGAGCCAGGTGGAACGATACCGCTCCAGGGACCCGATCCGGTCGGAAGCCGCGGCCGCCTTCGCCGGGTGGGGGCTGCCTACGGCAGCATGCATCCGGGAGGTGCGGTCCCGGCTGCCGGAGGCCGTCTTGATTGGGAGCGGCGGCCTGGCGAACGGGGTGGATGCCGCCAAGGCATTGGCCCTTGGAGCAGATATAGCGGCCTTCGGCCGATCGGTGCTGGCTTCGGCCGTTCAGTCCGCCGAATCGCTGAACCGGCTGTTCGAACGGATCGAATTCGAGCTGAAGGCTGTCCTGTTCGGAACGGGAGCCGCCACGGTCCGGGAATTGAAGGAGAGCAGCCCGTTGGAAAGCGTGTATGCTTGACGGATGCGGGGTCCGTTTGAAAGGCCTGCGCAACTGCGGGATCAGGCAACGGATCCCTACCGCCAAAAAAGCCGGCATTCCTTGAGGGAATACCGGCTTTTTGTCTATTATGCACGGGCAGCCGCCTGTCCTTCAATGACGGGTTTGATAGGCTGCGTACGCCTGTCTTTCGCTAACGTTGGTAGGCCGTCGAAGCGGAAGGATCGATGCTGTCGATGGCTCCGATGCTCCCGATGGCTCCAGATCACTTTCGTTTTTTGGCGTGCTTTTCAATTAATTCGACGATGCGTTCCACGCTGTTTTGCACGGAGCTTTCTTTCATAGCGGCAATGTAGCGGTTCCTTCCGTCGTACAGCCCGTTAACCGCCTGGAGCAGCGTATCCGGGGTTAAATCCTCTTCAAGCAGCACTTGGCTGAAGCCGCTTTTGGCGAAGGATTGGGCATTGATGATTTGGTCCCCCCGGCTGGCTTGCTTCGACAGCGGAATGAGCAGCATCGGTTTCTTCAGCGCCAGAAATTCGAAGATCGAATTGGAGCCGGAACGGGAGACGACCAGGTCTGCCATAGCCATAATATGAGGCAGCTCGGCCTGAATGTATTCAAACTGCTTGTAGCCTTTAACGCTTCGTCCCGCATCGACCATTCCCTTGCCGCAAATATGAACGATCTGATAGCGTTCGAGCAGCCGGTCGAGTGTGGCCCGGACCGTTTCATTGATGATTTGGGAACCGAGGCTTCCTCCCATCACCATGAGCACCGGCTTGCCGGCCGTGAATCCGCAGAGCCTTCTGCCTTCGTCGGCCTTCCCCTGGAACAGCTCTCTCCGGATCGGAGGCCCGGTATGAATGGCCTTATCCCCGTTGAAGTGTCGCAGGCTCTCTGGGAAAGTGACGCACACTTTGGCGGCGAAAGGGGTGGACAGCTTATTGGCGAGCCCCGGGGTCATGTCGGATTCGTGAATGATGACCGGAATCCGGTTCAGCCAGCTCCCGAGCACAACGGGAACGGAGACAAAGCCTCCCTTGGAGAAAACGATTTGCGGCTTTATTTTTCTCAAAATCCGGTAAGCCTTCAGGACTCCCTGCATGACATGAAACGGGTCTTTCAAATTTTTCAAATCCAAATATCTTCTCAGCTTTCCGGAAGGAATGGCGTGGTAAGGGATATCCCCCAGGTTTTCTATAATTTGCTTCTCTATTCCCGCTTTGGAGCCTATGTACTCTACGGCCCATCCTTTTTCCCGCAAGCTTTGAATAATGGCCAGGTTGGGGGTAACATGACCCGCCGATCCCCCGCCGGTAAACACAATTTTATTGTTCAGCATGATCGCCTCCGTTGGTATCTGTCATCCACAGGCTCTTCGGTTTGTATATAAATAACGGCAGGCTAGGATTCACCGTTCTGCAAGAGCAGTCACCTGTTCTCAAAAGTTACATTAGAAACGTCATCTTGGCGCGAGAACCGCCCAATGACGCGCTGCGAAATCGCCCCGGAAACATCCGGAGCCACAGGCCGGCCGATTTCGGTCATTGTGCTACGCCTTCTCCAGCAAGCCTTCCGTGAAATAAGACTCTCGCTTGACCGGCCATTCCGCTCCTCTTTCCCAAGCGAGCACGAAAGCTTCATAACGCATTTCCTTAGGAACGGAAGAGAATGAAGCCAGATCGCCAAATACGCGGTTGATCGATGCCATCTGGGTCTCGTGGGCTTGCAGCGCTTTAGCTTTGATCGGCCAATCCGTGGAAGTGTCCAGCATAAGGGTGGGCTTGTGCCCTGCTTGAAGCAGAGCTTCGCTGGCATAATAGTAGAGCTTCTGAACCTTGGGGCAGCGCCCGCTCAGGACGGCTTCCTTGACTGCAAAATGGACGGCCACATGATCCGGATGCCCGTAAATTCCGTCCTCGGGGAAGGTCACCACGATCTCGGCCTGTTCCCTGTTCAGAAAGTCGGCGACATCCTCCACAAGCTGTGAAAGAGGGACATCCTTCAACGTACCGTCACCATAATCCAGTTGGCAGACGGTGGCAATTCCGAGAATATCGGCGGCATTCCTCAGCTCCTGCTTGCGTCTTGCGGCCAGCTCCGCTTTAGTCAATGGAGCAAATCTACCGGCTTTGCCGGCGTCCCCCGGAGTGAAGGTTTGCAGCACGAAGCGGTCCTTGCGGCGGCCTATTTCGAGAATGGCCGAGGATGCGCCGAATGCTTCGTCGTCAGGATGGGCAAGCACTCCGGCAATGGTCGTTCCTGTCATCGCTTAATCCTCCTAATGGGCTGTTTTGCCAGACTGAGGGCGGGATTCCCGCACTTTCATCCATTATACCTCTATCCGCGCAGCCGGCACCATAACCATTTTGCAAAGCGTGCCCCTTACCGGTTTGCCGCAGGAAGCAAAACATGCTATACATAGTAGTAAATCGAAATAAAATGGGACAGGCTGCCCGCCAGAACGAAAAGATGCCAAATGGCATGCTGGTAAGGGACCGTTTTAAGGATATAGAAGACCGACCCCAATGTATAGAAGATTCCGCCGGCGACAAGCCAGGACATTCCGGCAGCCGGCAGCCTTTCGGACAATGGCCCTATGACGATCACAATCATCCAGCCCATGCATAAGTAGAATTGGGTGGAGATTTTGGCAAATCTCGCGGGATGGAACAGCTTCAGGCTAATTCCGAACAGGGCGAGACTCCAGATGAAAATGAACATGGCCCAGCCCATCCATCCCTTTAAAGTGACCAGCATATAGGGAGTATTGGTTCCTGCAATGAGCAAAAAAATAGCGGTATGGTCCAGAGTCAGAAGCCGCTTCTTCCAATCTTCTCTCTGAATCCCGTGCATCAGTGTGGAAGATAGATAGAGCAGGACCAGGGAGAAGCCATAGATGCCGAAGCTGATTAGGCGCTCGATTTGCTGACCGTTCTGCGGATGACTGATGAGCAGCAGAAGAGCGGCGATGCTCAGAACCGCGCCGATCCCGTGAGTAATCGTGTTCGCAGCTTCTTCTCTCCAAGTAGTGTCCATAAGAACAAGCCTCCTTAGCCCGTTGCGTTATTCTATAGAATTACAATATGGGCGGGAGCGGAAAATGGTCACTCGGCGGACAAGGCTTTTAATAAGATCGATCCTGTCTAAAGCGGGCTGCTTAAGGAAATTTCATATAAGGTTCATCCATGGCAATGTCCGTCACTTTATTGGCTGTCCACGTCATCGGCATGTTGATAGAGAAGGGAGGCCACAAGCCCCTCAGGGCGTGATGGGTTAAGAAAATGAGAGAGGAGCAACTTCCGGGTGGCATCAAATAAACCGAGAATTAAAGAATTGGAAATCGTGAGGGCTTTCGCCATCATGGCTGTTCTCATGATCCACAGCACCTCGGAGGCAACAGTGGATATCCCGCTGGGGAGCCGGTCCCAGGTTATCTATTTGGTTATTAACAAGCTGAGCAATTTTGCGGTGCCGGTGTTTGTCATTCTAAGTGCCATCGTTCTGTTCTACCGTTATTACGACTCGTGGAACGTCCGGGAGGCGCTGGCTTTTTACCGCAAAAGAATCCAATATATCGTTGTGCCGTATTTGCTGTGGTCGTTTTTTTATTACGTCTATAATCAATGGCTGCCAACTAAAGACTGGTCTGCGGTGACGATCGATTGGCTGCAGTTCGCGGATAAGCTGAGGTGGGCGGAAACTGGCTATCATCTTTATTTCATCATTT
Source organism: Paenibacillus sp. SAFN-117 (assembly GCF_051966115.1). Lineage (NCBI taxonomy): Bacteria > Bacillati > Bacillota > Bacilli > Caryophanales > Paenibacillaceae > Paenibacillus > Paenibacillus sp. SAFN-117. Next base: position 50,714 of record NZ_JBQCLK010000039.1, on the reverse strand, counting down.
TGATTCTGCAATTTTATCTGCTGTTTCCATTGCTGATGACGGCTGTGAAATATTGGAGATGGTTCAGGAAATATTGGGTCGTTATCGCCTTCTTGTTTCAAACGGCGTTCTATATTTATCATGACTGGGTTCACTCGTTCGAGCATCCGGCGACTTTATTCGGCACTTACATCGGTTTGTTCGCGGCGGGCGGGGCTATCGGCATGAATTATGACCGGTTCCGCAATGCTTCCAAGCATATTTGGTGGGTGCTGGGAAGCGGCATTCTGTCCGGGTATACGTTCGCCCTGCTCTTCGTTCTGAGGCAGAATGATATTGATTTCGGGCCGCCGGCGATGGAATTTTTCTTCAATGTGTATGCGATGACTATGGCGGTCAGCCTTCTGTGGATCGGCGTCCGGCTGCTGGAGGACCTGCCCGGGTTATCCACGCTGTTAATGTCCATGGGAGCGGCTTCCTTCGGCATTTATTTCGTGCATCCGGCCTTGCTGTCCTACTGGAGATATCAATTCGTCTTTCCGGGAGACTCGGCCGCCTATCAATGGTCCACGCTCGGCGCGGCGGTCATGACGTTCACCGTTCCATGGCTGCTGGTCGTGCTCCTTAAGAAATGGAAAATCTCATGGATATGGTTCGGAAAATAAGGCGGACACCTAAGCTCGAGGCCTGCAAATTTGCAGGCTTTCGGTTTTTCGGCCCGCGCGCGAAGCGGTTAACCGAGCTTTTTAAACGATTTTAGACAAAATTAGGGACAGCCTCTTAATGGCTTCAACTTAAAGGAATGGAGGGAATAAGGCGGGATGAAGCATCCGTTTGAACGTAAAAATATCCGCGGAGAGCGGCTGGTGGAGTTCCTTCGCGCTATCGGCGAGGAAGGGGTGAAGACAGAGGACCTTTATTTTCTGTGTATCGGTACGGACCGCTCCTCCGGTGATGCCTTCGGTCCGCTGGTCGGAAGCTGGCTGCGCGAGGCCGGTTACCGGAATGTGACCGGGACATTGGATTGGCCCTGTGATGCCGATACGATGGAGGAGCATCTGCAGGAAATTCCTGCGGGCAAAATCGTGCTCGCCCTCGATGCATGCCTCGGGAGGGAGGCTTCCTCCGTCGGGCTGTTCCAAGTGGCCGCGGAGCCGATAGAGCCCGGCAAGTCCATGGGCCATACCTTGCCGAAGGTCGGGCATTTCAGCATTGCCGCAATCGTCAATCGCAACGAAGGCCAGCCTTATCGCGTGCTCCAGACGACTTCGCTCTATTTGGTCATGACGATGGCACGGGAGCTGGTTCAGGCGGTGCAGACTGCCTTCCCATTGGAAGCCGCGCCCGGAATTACCCGACCTCTCCGCTTCCGGGAACGATGAGACGCTAGGCCGTACAAAGCCTGGTGAGAGAGGTGAAATAAGCGCAAACCAGCTCTTCGGATGGCGGTTGTTATTTCCATACCTCGATACAGTCCGGGTCATCATTGGCCACCTGTCCGACACGGGGATTAACCGGGTAAACGGTCATTTGCTCGGCCGGATAAGGTACAAGCAGCTCCGATAGAATGCGGGGATCGCTCACATTACGGTCCAGCCAAAGCGCTTCGTTCTGAGGATCGAGAATCGCCGGCATCCGGTTATGGATGGGAAGGACCAGCTCGTTGGGCGGGGTGGTGATGATCGTACAGGTGCTGATCTTGTTGCCTTCCGGTGAGATCCAGGTATCGTATAATCCGGCCATGGCAAATATCTTCCTGTCCTTGCGCATTATCCGCATAGGCTGCTTGTCCCCATTTTCTGTTTTCTTCCATTCATAGAAGCTGTCGGCGGGGATCAGACACCGTTTCCGTTGGAAAGCTCCTCGGAAGGAGGGCTTCTCCTGCAAGGTTTCCGCTTTGGCGTTGATCGTTTTGAAGCCGATTTTCTCATCCTTCGCCCAGGAAGGAATCAGTCCCCAGCGAAGCGTCCCGATTCTGCGCCGGCCCTGATGCTCAATGATGGCATGGACGGCTTGTCCCGGAGCCACGTTATATCTGGGCAAATATTCATAGGGCAGAGGCTCTATGCCAAATCGCCCGAAAATTTCCTCAAGCAAGACGGTAATGGTGTATCTGCCACACATGTTCCATCCCTCCTCTTCATATACTTTTTTACCACATTAGAAAGTTAAAGTTCAATAAAGCATTAAAATGGAACAACTTTCTAATTGGCATAAAAAGCAACCTCTAATACCGGGTTATTCATCTTTGGTTCAGGTGCTCCCCGCAAAGTACCCGGAATAAGCTTCGAAGGTCACACGTCACTTTGTGGGGTTTTTACAGGGCTTCGTCAGGAGCTTTTTTTACCACAACCGCTCCCGGATAAAAAAGCTGTTCCCATCAAATAACCGAAAAAGACGTCGGATAATTTTAATTTGTGTTTTACAAAATTCGCGTTCATTTTTAACGGGAAAAGATTAAACTGTAGGTCACGGCGCACTCTGACCCGTTCACCTTTAATAAGATTGCAGTAAATTCCATTAAATGCCAATCACCAACTGCTAATTCCCAACTAACTATATACGGAAACGAGTGCCATCTTTCGCCCAATATAAGGCAAGACGCCTTTCCTTTAACCAAATTCACTTAAATGGAACCAGTGGCCCCAATAGCCTCAATAGCCCCAATAGCACTTCAACCGGGCGACCTGCGAAAATTGTAAAAAAACAGGCGATTGGAGAGCTTTGCTGCATTTTAATTCGCCATCCCTTTCGGGGTGGGAATCAAACCATCATTACACGGCCGCCCTGCCGCGAAAAATTGGACAGCGAATTACTCACTGTCGTCTTAAATAGTTGTAACATGCAAAAGAAGGAGGATGACTCCATGCCGGAAATTAATCATTTTCACTTGGCTACGGATAAAGGAGAAATTTATTGCTGTCTGCGCAATCGTGTGGTGGTGTTGGATGAAGACCACCGTTCCCGATTCTGCAGCAGCTGCAAGATGTATAACGGGGATGCAGGAGGGAAAGGGGTGGAATGCGTATGGAATGACCAGCGGGACGTAAGTGATCCCCATTTGGTGACGGATCCTTACAAGGAATGGGTGGAGAATCAGAAACGCAAAGATTCCGCCTTTCCGTCAACGAACCCCTCCTCCTTCGCCACGATATAAGGGGGAGGGATGCTGCGGCGAGCCGTACGATGGGGCCCTCCCTGTCTGGGAGCCCCATCGGAAGGTGGGCCGGCTCACAAGCAGCGGAGCAGGTCGCCGGCGAGAATCGATGCCGGAGCCGACCGCTCCGCCGCGGCGCGATCCCCGGCCGCGCCATGCAGCCATACGCCGAACGCCGCCGCTTGCTCGGCCGTGAGGCGCTGCGCGAGCAGGCCGGCAATGACGCCGGCGAGCACGTCGCCCGTGCCACCGGTGGCCATCCCCGGGTTGCCGGTCGTGTTCACGTACACGACCCCATCCGGGGTGGCGACGACGGTGCGGGCGCCCTTGAGCACGAGCGTGACGCCGTGCTCCTCCGCGTAGCGGCGCGCGAGGCCGATGCGGTCGCGCTGCACCTCTGCGGTGCTGAGCCCCGTCAGCCGGGCCATTTCGCCCGGGTGGGGCGTCAGCACCGTAGCGGCCTCGCGCTTGCGCCAGGACGCGAAATCGGGCGCATCGGCGAGCATGTTGAGCGCGTCGGCGTCGAGCAGCAGCGGGCATTGCGCGCCTTCCCAGATGGCGCGCAGCCACTGCACGTCGTCGCCGTAGCGCCCCATGCCCGGGCCGATCGCCAGTGCGTCGCGCCCTTCGGCCAGCGACAGCACCTGCTCGGCGGACACCTCGGCCCAATCGCCGTGGCCGGCGTCAGGCAGGCCGGCGAGCATGGCCTCGGGGAGGCGTCCGAGCAGGTGCTGCACGAGGCTGGCCGGCATCGCCCACGTGGCGAGCCCGCACCCCGCGCGCAGCGCCGCGTTCGCGCACAGCAGGCCGGCACCGGCCATGCGCAGGCTGCCGGCGGCGATGAGCACATGGCCGAAGGTGCCCTTGTGCGAGTCTTCCGGCCGGCCGCGCCGAGGGTCAAGCGCCAGCCGCTCGGACAGGGTCCGCTCGTCCAGGAGCAGCGTGCGAATGCCCTGCTCTTCGGCTAAGCGGACGGGGATGCCGATAGAGCGCACGACAACCCGGCCTGCCGCGCCGGTCCCCGGAGGCTGGGCAAGCCCCCGCTTGAGGAAGGCCAGCGCAACGGTCCGCACTGCGCAGATGCAGGGGTCATGAGTCATCCCTGTATCCGCATCGAGCCCGCTCGGGATGTCGACAGCAACAATCGGCAGCCCGCTGGCGTTGGCTTCCCGGATGAGTCCGGCGTAGGGCTCTCGGGGAGCTCCGCGCGTTCCGGTTCCCAGCAGCGCGTCGATGACGCCGTCGTAGACCTCCCAGCGAATTTCTCCCGGTTTGTAATTGAACATCGGAATGCCCAGCTCGCCGATAATTTCATGCTGAACCGCCATATCTGCGGAGGAGAGTCCTGCGGGTTCGGCGAGGGCTATGTCTATGTCAAGGCCTGACTCAATCAGATGTCTGGCCGCGACGAGGCCGTCGCCGCCGTTATTCCCTTTGCCGGCCAGTACAAGCCAGCGCTGGCGCCGCTTGGCTGCCGATTCGCGGCTCACGGCGAGCACTTCCTCAGCGACTGCCCGGCCGGCATTTTCCATCAGCACAAGCGCGGGAAGTCCGATATGTTGAATGGTATGCCCGTCTAATCGGCGCATTTCTTCAGAAGTTACGACATACATCGCGGAGCTCTCCTTTATTCTATCGTCCATGGGTTGATTTACAGCTGAACAAAAATAGTATAACGGAAATGGACAGCAAGTACTATTCTTGGATCTATTTTACGTTTCCGACCCTTACATATTCATCAGACTCTTGCCGAGAATCAAAGAAAGGCAAAGAAAAATGCAGCCCGGAGGCTGCATTTCAATTAGCTGCAGTGATGTCTTTTTCTCTTTAATACTACCGTGTTGGAAGTCTTCAGCTTAATATGGAATCCGTTATCCAGAAGACACTCGATAGCACGGACAGCAGAACGCCCTTTTTTCAAGAAACGCCCACAAGGCCGCGAGGAACCAATGACGCAGACGCCTGTAATGATCGCTACACCTCTTACGCATCTAAAAGTGATCGTGACGACATCAGGTCTGAGATGACTCATATCTATCACCTCACTTTCTATGAAGTTACTATTAGTAAATGCAAGGAAGGGACAATCGGAAACGGGCAAACATGGACATGGGGAGAAATTCCGCTGGAAACAGGCGGTACGAACGACCGGATGCGATTAGAACGGCCTTGTATACTGGTAAAAGGGGGGCAATTGGACAACCGGGGCGAGAGTTATGGTAAAATAATAGACGGCGTTTTCTTCCCGCTTTCAGTCAAGGGGAGAGGCATGATAGAATAGGAAACATATTCTGGTGATTACGAATGATGCGAAAAGAAGGAGAGTTTCTCATATGGTGATTAAACCGAAGTTCAGAGGATTTATTTGTACCACCGCCCATCCGGCCGGCTGCGCTCATCATGTTCGGCAGCAAATCGAGTATGTGAAGAGCCAGAAGCCGGTTCAGGGACCCAAGAACGTTCTTGTGATCGGGGCTTCTACAGGATACGGGCTGGCTTCCCGGATTACGGCCACCTTCGGATCGGGAGCCAAGACCATAGGCGTATTCTTCGAACGGCCGGCGGCCAATAACCGGACGGCGACCGCCGGGTGGTACAATACGGCCGCTTTCGAGCAGGCTGCCTCCGAAGCAGGCTATTATGCCAAGAGCATTAACGGGGATGCCTTCTCCAACGAGATCAAGAGGCAAACCATCGATCTGATCAAACAGGATTTGGGTCAGGTGGATCTGGTCGTTTACAGTCTGGCCTCACCTAGACGTGTAGATCCTGAGACCGGGGAAGTATATTCGTCGGTGATCAAACCGGTTGGGGAGCCTTTTTCCAACAAAACGGTGGATTTCCATAGCGCGGCAGTTACCGATGTCACGATCGAACCGGCAAGCGAGCAGGAGATTGAGCATACGATCAAGGTCATGGGGGGCGAAGATTGGGAACTGTGGATGAACGCTTTGCAAGAAGCCGGCGTGCTGGCGGAAGGAGCGGTAACGGTCGCATACTCCTATATCGGACCGGAAATTACCCATTCGATCTACAAAGCCGGAACGATCGGGCTGGCGAAGGATCATCTGGAGGCTTCCGCGGGCAGAATCCGCGAGCAGCTTCAAGCTTTGGGGGGCCGGGCATACATTTCCGTCAATAAGGCGCTGGTCACTCAATCCAGTTCGGCTATTCCGGTTGTTCCTCTTTACATATCTTTGCTGTATAAGGTTATGAAAGAGAAGAATTTACACGAAGGCTGCATAGAACAAATGTATCGCTTGTTTGCCGAAAGGCTTTATTACGAATCTACTTCGGTGGATGACCGGGGACGCATCCGTATAGACGATTGGGAAATGCGGGAGGATGTACAGGAAGCCGTTCTTGCTCTGTGGAATCAGGTCGATTCGGATAACATCCGGTCGATATCCGATATTGAAGGCTTCCGGGTCGAATTTTTCAATCTGTTCGGGTTTGAATTCCCGGAAATTTCGTATGAGGATGAAGTGGAAGCCGAAGTGTCGATACCCAGTATCGCGGTTGCGGAGTAAGCCGTAGCCTGTCGGGGTCATTATGGCCCAGGGACAACTCAATAAGACCCGTTTCCTGACGAGTATGGGGAGCGGGTCTTTATTTGGCATCTATGGGGAGAAAGTGCAATGAATGTTAGCTAATAAGTCTATATATTCCTCTATTAGCTGAGATGAGTCTGTAACGCTATGGCTATAACTATCTATGGCTATAGCTATGAGCTCCTAATGATGTCCGAAAAACTTGTTTTTTTGCCGTTCGTAAAGGGTCTTTTAAACTCTTTCGGTCTCTCGGCGTTCTTTCGACTGTTATCCCTATCGCTCAGGTTACCTGTCCTTTGCTTTAGCTTCC